>CASFXO010000355.1 GCA_949298665.1 uncultured Lentisphaeria bacterium | reverse complement strand
CGGTGGCGGCGGGGATGGTGATCATCTCCGGTCTGGCGTTCGGCGTGGATACCGTGGCCCATTCCACGACGGTGGAGCGCGGCGGCGTGACGGTGGCCGTGCTGGGCGGCGGTCTGGCGCGGCTTCATCCGCAGGAAAATCTGCCGCTGGCCAGACGGATTGTGGAAACGGGCGGCGCGCTCGTCAGTGAATTTCCCATGCGTTTTCCGGTAAACCGGACTTCATTTCCCCGGCGGAACCGGATTGTGGCACGGCTGGCGGACGCGGTGCTGGTGACGGAGGCCGGGCTGGATTCCGGAGCGATGATCACCGCCAATCTGGCTTTGGAGGCGGGCGTGCAGGTGCTGGCGGTGCCGGGAAGGATTGACAATCCCCAGTCACGGGGGTGCCACAAGCTGATCCGGGACGGGGCGGTGTTGGTGGAGCAGATCGGGGATATTCTGGAGGCTATGGGAAGCGGTCTTTTGCCGTTTTCCCGGCAGCTCGGGGAGCCGGAAATCGCGTATGCGCCCCGCAGCGTTTCCGATTTGCCGGAGGACGCGGCGCGGGTGCTGGAATTTTTGCGCGAAGGGGAATGCACCTTTGACGAACTGGTCGTCCGGACCGGCCTGGATTCGGGCAATCTCGGCGGGATTCTGCTGCGGCTGGAAATGCAGATGCTGGTTCGCCACAGCGCCGATCAGGTGTATTCGCTGCGCGGATGAAATCAAAATGCGACGCCTGGACGACCTGTCCGGCATCTTTGTTCCGGCCTCAGAGTTGCAGCTGGTCCAGCGCCGACCACGGCGAATCCTGGTCCGGCTCCGCCGTACAGGAGCAGGTTTCCCGGTTCAGATTGGCGCCGCACTGCGGGCACAGACCCCGGCAATCCGGAGAGCAGAGCAGATTCATCGGCAGCAGCAGCAGCGCCTCTTCGCGGACATCGTCGGTGATGTCCAGCTCCTCTTCCGGAAGGTTATCGTAGAACAGACAGAGGTGTGTATTGCGCAGCGTCTGTTCCACCTCTTCGAGGCAGCGACCGCAGCTGCCTCCGATGCGGTAGGAGAGTTCTCCTTCCACCAGTGCGCCGTTGGAGACGCTCCGGGCCGTCAAACGATAGGAGAGCGGCGAGAGGACGGCCAGTGCCGAACTCGGCTGAACGCCGAGCAGTTCCGCCGGTTCAGTTCCCTCCAGTTCGACCGGCTGTTTGGCCAGCAACCCGAGATGAATTTTGATCATGATTCATGTCCCCGGTTGTTTTCCGCCAGTTTCCGTCGCACGGCTTTTACTACCGGAGCGGGAACGTACTGGGCGAAATCTCCGCCGAGACAGGCGACTTCCTTGACCATGCGGGAGCTGACGAAGGAGTTGTTCGCGGTCGGCATCATGAAGATGGTTTCGCACTCGGCGCGCAGACTCCGGTTCATCAACGCCATCTGCAACTCGTATTCGAAGTCGGAGAAGGCGCGCAGCCCGCGCAGCACCGCCTGAGCGTTGAGGCGCACCATGGCGTCCACCAGCAGCCCCTGAAAGGAGACTACCTGAACGTTGTGCAGGTGGCGACAGCATTCTTCGATGATTTTTTCCCGCTCCACCAGATCGAACATCGGATGTTTTTCCAGATTGATCGCCACTGCGACGATCACCTGGTCGAAGAGCTGGGCGGCCCGTTCCACCAGGTCCATGTGGCCGTTGGTGAAAGGATCGAAACTTCCCGGATAGAGAACGCGTTTCATGGTTTCCTCATGGTTTCCCGGGCGCCGGGAACAAGGCGGCCGGAGTCGTCGATTTTTCGTCAAATTTCCGTCATTTTGCGCGGATGAGCTCAAAAAGAATCCGTCATTTTAAGAAAACCGGATTTGACTTTCGAGATACCATAATATACAGTATTTTTCGTGAGAATGCAACCGTACCGGAATCGGTACGACGGGGAAACGGGACGTTTCGGAAATGACGGGATTGTTTGAAGACGCCGGTCTGGCCGGACGGCGGGTGGCGGTCGGCATCGGGGTGTTTGACGGGGTGCACCGGGGGCACCAGCTGCTGCTGACTGAACTGACGGAGATGGCGCGCGGGACGGAGGCGGTGCCGGTGGCGATGACCTTCGTGCCGCACCCCCGGGAGGTGCTCTGTCCACAGGATCCACCGCGATTGCTGATGCCGCCGAAGGAGCGGCTGCGGCTGCTGCGGCATTACGGCGCGGCGGAGGCGGTGGTGATCCGGTTTTCCCGGGAATTCGCCGGACTGGCTCCGGAGGAGTTTCTGCAGCGGCTGCTGCGGATTCCCTGCACGGTGACGGGGATCTGCGTTGGTTCCGGCTGGCGTTTCGGAGCGAAGGCGGCGGGAGATGCCGCTTTGCTGGCCGACTACTGCCGAAAACATGCGCTGGCGTTTCGTGCGGTGCCGGAGTTGCGGGTGGACGGCGAGGTGGTCAGCAGCACCGCCATTCGCCGGGCGGTGGCGTCGGGGCTGCTGGGGCGTGCGGAAGCGCTGCTGGGGCGCCCCTACCGGCTGACGGGAATTGTCGAACCCGGCTATCATGCCGCCGGACGGGAGTTGAAACGGCCGACCGCCAATCTGGCGGTGGATACCGGAATTCTGCCGCCGGACGGAGTGTATGCGGCGCGGGCACTGGTGGCGGGCATTGCGCATCCGGCGGCGGTCAATCTGGGGGTGGCGCCGACGTTCGGCTGGCCGGAGGGAAAACGGCGGCTGGAAGTGCATGTGCTGGATTTTTCCGGCAATCTTTACGGGATGGAAATCGGGGTGGAGCTGATCCGCCATCTGCGTCCGGAACGGGCGTTTTCCGGGGTGGAGGAATTGCGGCGACAGATTGAGCTGGACATCGGAGTCATTCGAGAAGAATTTTTGCGGAGGCGGGAAAGACGATGACGGAAGAGAAGAAAACGTATTTAACCTCGGACCTGGCGCAGGAACTGGGGGTGCCGCGGACGACGGTCAACGACTGGTTGACCCGTTATGGTGCGTATCTGGAATTCGAATATCGCGGCAAGCGGAAGGCTTATTCCGCCGGTGCGCTCACGGTGTTGCGGGAAGTCGCCGCACTGCGGGACGCCGGAAAGTCGGCTTTTGAAGTCGAGGCGGAGCTGGCCCGCCGTCACGGGTTGCGTCCGGAGGTGGCGCCGGAATCCGTTCCGGAGGGTGCTGCGGCGGAAGCCGCCTCTGCGGGAGCGGGGGCGGACGCGGCGGCAAATACCGCATTGGCGGTGCGGGAAGACGGCCCGGAAGCAGTGGTTCGGGCGCAGCAGGATTTGGCGCGGCTGTTCTCGGTACTGGAGGAACAGGAAAAACAGCGGCATACGGCGGTGCGGCGGTTCTGGTGGATGCTGTGTCTGGTGATTCTGCTGCTGTTGCTGGCGGTGGGGCTGCCGCTGCTGCTGTTTGCGGGGCGTCTGCTGGAGCGTCTGCAGGAGGATCGGGCGGCCGACTCCCGCCAATGGACGTCGCTGCAGGAACAATCCGGTGAGTTGAGCGGAAAAGTGGAAGCGACGCAGCAGTTGATTGCCGCATTGCAGGAGGAACAGCGCCGGAATGCCGCAGCGTCACGCCATGCGGAAACGGAGGCGGCCCGGATGCGTCGGGAACAGCAGACGGAATTGGAGAAAATGACGGTTTCTCTGGACCGCAATCGCGAAGATTACCAGCGGAATCTGCAGGCATTGCAGAAAGAACTGGAACAACAGCGCCGGGAGGCGGAGACCGTGCGGCAGCGCTGGGAACAGGAAACCGGACGACGGCATGAGGCGGAACTGACGCGGATGAAAGAGGATTTTGCTGCCCGGCAGCGTGAATTACTGGAGAAACTGGAAAAGGAAGTCGCCGCCCGCAAGGCCGCGGAAAGCCGGGCCGAAGCGGCAGCGGCGCGGCCACAACCGGCGGCAACCAATCCGGCCACCCCGGCGAATCCGGCCGCGGCGGCCGCGGGAAAGGAGCAACCATGATTGTCGGCATCGGCGTGGATCTGGTGGAAATCGAGCGGATCCGGAAACTGCTGGAACGCTTTGACGGGGCTTTTGTGGAGAAAACGTTTACGCCGGCCGAGCGCCGGGAGGCGGCGGAACGCAACGATCCTTCGATTTACTATGCGGGACGCTGGGCGGTCAAGGAGGCGGTTGCCAAGGCGCTGGGCTGCGGGATCGGCGGCGGCTGTGCCCTGCTGGATGTCGAATGCCGCAACGGCGGCAACGGTCGGCCTTATGTGAAACTGGGCGGCGCGGCGGCGGAGACTTTCCGGAAACTGGGCGGCGGTACGGTGCATCTCTCGCTGACGCACGAGGCGCGTTATGCCGTGGCCAGCGTGGTGCTGGAAAAAGTTTGAGCGCGCATCAGCGCCGGCCTCAGAAACTCAGCTCCCGCCGGAGCACCCGGAGCGCGGAACGCAGCAGATTGCCGCCGATGGAGGCGTAACGCCGGATGCGTGTTGTTCCCGAGCGCCCGGTCGGGAGTTTCCGGTCCGTCAGAAGAATGTCAATCCGGTAACAGGCGGTCTGGGGCAGATAGGCGTTTTCTTCAATCGGCGTGGTCAGAATCGGACCGCCGAATGCGTCCAGCAGTGGCGAGGCGGGCAGCAACGTGGTGACTTCCCGGATCGCCGTAATTGTTCCGGCGTGGACAGGAAGCGCATCGTTCAGTTCCACGCTGACCGCGTCTCCGTTGCGCAGGAACTTGACGTCCTCTTCCGATACATAGGCGGAGACTTGTGAAGATTCGGCGGGATGGATCTCTCCGATCAGGTCGCCCCGGTTCAGCCGTTTGCCGGGTGTCAGATGGCGGTCACGGCGGGTGAAGATGCCGTCGATCGGGGCCGTGGTGGTGAGCTGTTCCCGGCGGCGCAGGGTTTCCGCGCGGGCGGCGCGGCTGCTTTCCAGAGACTCGCGGATGACGGCGACCTGTCCACGCAGCTGGTCGGAACGCTCGGCCTGGTCCAGCTGCTCGGAATCCAGCGCGATGCCGACCTCGGCCTCCCGGAGGCGCCACTCCAGCTGTGGATTCTGCAGCCGCAGCAACAGGTCGCCGGCAGCGACCCGGGCGCCGTCTTCCGGCGGAAGTTTTTCCGCAACGCCGTCTTCCGGCGCATAGATCATGACGGCTTCCGGCGCGGTGACTTCGCAGGGTGCGGCGATTCTCCACGGCAGCGGCACGGCCAGGAGCGCCACGATCAGGGCCGCACCGGAAAGAGACAGCAGCGTCCGGCGGCGATTCATTCGTTTCCTGTTCATAAACAATGCTTTTCCTTCCCCCATAATCGGTTTTAAAATCATCAGATACACTTCCAGAATCAGCAGAACGATCCCCACCGCCTTGGCAAAATTGAAATAGACCAGCAGAATGATCGACAGATACAGGAAAATCCGGTAGAAGAACATCCCGATTCCGTATCCGATCAGAAAAGCGCGTTTCCAGCCGCGCGACGGATCCGGTTCCGCCGGCAGTCCGAAGAGATGATGGCGCCACAGATTGCGGACCACGATGGTGCCGCGTTTCTGCAGGTTGTCGATGTTGACCAGGTCCATAAGCATATAGTAGCCGTCGTAACGGATGAAGGGATTGCCGTTGATCAACACCGTGTTGATGATGCTGACCGCGAAGATGTAATAGGCGACCGAGTGCGTCAGTCCCGGACCGGTGTTGGCCCAGACCAGCGCCGCGACGCCGCCGATCATGAGTTCGCTGAAAATTCCCGCGCCGTCGATGAGAAAGCGGCGGTAACGGTCCCGCACCCGCCAGGAATCGGTCAGGTCCGTGTAAAGCCGGGGGAAGAAGACGATGAACGCCACCCCCATCCGGCGGACCCGGCAGCCGAAATGCCGGGCGGTGTAGGCATGGGAAAATTCATGGATGACTTTGATCACCATGACCGCAATGGAATACCGGATCATGCCCTGCAGCGAAATCGAGTTCAGAAACGCGTCCGTAAAGCGGTACCAGTTGACGATCAAGCACAGATAACCGATGCCGGCCAGCACCCGCAGCGCCGCCAGCACCCAGCGGTTGAAGACGGCCTCCACCACCTCCCGGGTGCGGCAGATGAACCGGTCCGGCGACCAGAGCGGAATCCGGAAGAACAGATAATAGTTCAGCAGCATGTGCCAGAACATTTTTTTCCGGAATTCGCGCATTTTGATGCCGCGTTCCTCCGAAACCCGGTAGCCGGGGCGGAGCAACCCGTTCTGGTGCATGAAGGCGGAGAGCAACGCCAGCCGCTCCGGCGGCACCCGGAGCCCGGCGTTGGCCAGTTTGGCGACGAAGGTGTGCAGTTCCGGGTCGCCGGTCCAGAGACGGATGATCCGGTAATCCTCGTCGGTGATGCGGAAATAGGTGTCGGCGACCGGATCGAAAATCACCCACGTCGCTTCTCCGAACTCATTCCGGTCGCCGCGGAAAAGTTCCAGATCCGGACGCAGTTCCCCCAGCCGCTGCGGTGGCGCTTTCCCCGAGGCACCGGCAGCCGGCGCTGTGCCCGGTGTCGGCAACGATTCCGGCAGGCTCGGGGCCGCGACATTGTCTTCACGGATGATCATGAGCGGGCCGCGTCAGAGTTGCCGGTACCAGAGCACCAGATGCCGGAAAAGATAATATCCCAGCGTCACCCGCGGTCCCGCAATCCGGGCGATGCCGCGCATGCCGCAGATCAGTTCCAGGTGCGCCGGTGCGGAAAAATCGGCCCGGATCAGATAGCAATAGGTCCGACGCGGCGTCAGCATCGGTCGGCCGGTGACGCTCAGAATCTGCGCGGGAATCGCCACTTCCGGACGTGCGTGGAGATACAGCGTGACCGCGGTCTGTTCGTTCAGCACCGAGGCGTTGCGTTCATCCAGCGCGATTTCCGCCACCATGGCCCCGGTGCCCAGCACTTCGAAGAGTCGTTCTCCGGGGCGGACCGCCTTGCCCGCGAGTTTATCGGTGTCGCCCGCATCGAGAATTCCGTCGATTTCGGCCGTCACCCGGCTGCGGGCGAGGTACCATTCGTTGCGTTCGATGTCGATGGCGGCTTTTTCCTTCTGCAGCTCCAGAAGTTTGATCTGGGCGCGCTTGGCCGGGTCCAGAAAGGATTGCCGCCGGGTCAGGTCCAGCTGGGCATTGATCCGGTTGTATTCGTTGCGGGCGGTCTCCAGATTGAACCGGCGCTCGTCGGTATCGAAAAGCATCACCGGTTCCCCTTTCCGAACCGGATCGCCGCTCTTGACCAGACAGCGGTCGATCACCCCTTCGAAGGGCGAATAGGCGACGGATTCCCGCGCCGGGATCAGTTCGAATTCCGCCGAAACGGTCTGGCGGACCCGCACCACGACCGTGGACAGCGCGAAAAGCAGCAGCAGCACCAGAATCAGACGGGACGGCCGCAGCCAGCTGCGGCGTTCCAGCAGCCGCCGGAACAACGGTTTCTTTTTGCGGCTGGTGACGTAAAACAGCGACTCGGAATATTGCTCCCGGAGCAGTGCCAGCAGTGCCGGTGCCACCGCCCGGGATTCCGGTTTGTCGAATTCGACCAGCCAGAGGAAGTCGGCCTCGTCCGCCAATTTGCGCCCCGCCTGGCGGAACGGCACCAGATAGAGCAAGGCGGAGGTTTTCCGCAAGGCGGCAAACGCTTCCTCGGCTTCGGCGGAAGCGCCGTTTTCATCCAGAAGTTCCTCAGTCAGTTCCGTGACTTTCTCCAGACGGCGGAATTTCCGGGTCAGGGCTAGGACGTCGCGCGCGTATTCGGTATTGGCATTGACCGCGGGCTGGCCGGAGACCGCCGTCAGGCGGGGGGTACCGCCGCGCAGATCGATCAGGGCCGAACGGTAATAGGGCAGCAGCAGTACGCTGTTGTTGACGACGTGTCCGGCCCAGTCGGGCAGCTCTTCCTTGTCGTAAGCTTCATGGCCGAGGCGGATGACGGCAGAGAGCGCGTTGAGCTTGCCGCGCAGAACCTGAAGTTCGGAAGAGGGCGCGGACTGACTCATGACTGCGTCTCCGGTTGGGTGGCGGAGGGTGCGCCTGCGGCGGGTTCCGGGAGCAGCACGCCGGACATCCCGGCGGCCAATCGTCCGTCGGCATTGTCGAGGCTGATTTTGATTTCAAACGTCCGGCTGCCGGAATCCACTTCCGCGGAAATCTGGGTGATTTTCCCGGTATGGACGGTACCGGTTTCATCAATCCGGATGCGGCGGTTTTCGCCGATTTTCACCCGGTTGCGCAGCGCGGAATCGACGTGCAGCGCGGCCAGCAGGGTGCGGTCGTCCAGAATCTGCAGAACCTGCTGGCCGACCCGGACGAATTCATGTTCCTGGGCCAGCCTGCGGACGACGCGGCCGGAGAAGGGGGCGCGGATGGTGCAGTCGGCCAGTTCCTTTTCGTTGAGTTTTTGAGTCGCCTGCATGCCGAGCAGACGGGCTTCGGCGACTTCCACTTCCAGATTGGCGCGATCCATTTCCTGCTGTCCCTGAAGCCCTTTTTTGAAGAGGTCGGCGACTGTTTCACGATTTTTCCGGGCATATTCCAGGCCGGCTTCGGCTTCCCGGGTGGAGGCCTGACTGCGCAGCAGGTGCTGGCGGATGGCGGAGTCATCGAACTGGATCAGCACGTCGCCTTCCTGAAAGGCCTCGCCTTCCTGATGATGGTGTCGGTCGATGCTGCTTTCCACCTGGCTGGACAGCACTGCGTGACGCAGTGGAAAAAGCACCGTGCGGGGACCGGTTTCCTCCGGCGGCGCGGCGGAAACCGTCAGCATGGTGCCGAAACTGAGGGTAACGAGGAAAATTTTCCGGAAAATCATAGGTGTTCTTTTATTGGATGATGAATTTTGCGTCCAGTTTATCCGCAGTCTGGAGGAGCTTCCGGAATTCCGGTTCGGTATATTTGAATTCGCTGTGAAGGAAGCTCACCAGTCGTCGGCAGCTGTTGAGGTTCTCCAGCGGGTAGGAACGGACTTCGCCGTTGACGAACAGCACGTGAAACCGGTCCCGGTGGTTGAAGGGCCAGTCGACCAGCAGCGGCAGATGCGGCGACGACTGCCGTGTGGCGCCGCCGAAATAGACGTAGGAACAATTGTCGTAGCCGAAGTTTTCGGCATCCGCCGCCGGGTGGTCGCCCCGGGCGGCGGGGCAGACCGCGACGGCGGGCGGAATGTTCCCGGCGGCGATCAATTCCCGGAGGCCTTCGAGGTCGTCGCCCGCGGGGAAGCGGCCGTCGTGGGCGTCGGCATAGGCGGCCAGGCCTTGCCGGAACTGTTCCATATGGCTGCCGCATTCCTGAAAGGCCGCGGCTTCCTGCGCGCTGTCTCGCAGGTTTTCGACGCGGTTGAACGTTCCGGAGGAAAGCTGCATGAGCATCGGCATCAGACTCAGGCCGAGCTGGGTGGTGTTGAGGTCCCAGCCGGAATTTCCCTCCACCAGGAGTCCGTTGGGTTCTTTTCGCATGATGTACAGCTGGTCGGGCAGCTCCACGGGGATGGCGACCCCGTTGAAAATTCCGGGCGTGAGGGTGGTCAGCAAGGTCCCCAGACCTGCGCTGGAGTAGAAAAATCCCGTCCCCTCCATTTGCAATCCGGAGGTCAGCGCAGCGAATTGCTCCGTATCGGCGAGCACGGGGATCCCTTCTTTGAACGCTGGAATGGCCTGCTCATCGGAGTAGAGACAAAGGCTGTCTGCGCCCGCCATCAGCACCGGCGTAAACGGCAGCACGGCACCTAACTGGGACAGTTTGCGCGTGGTTCCGGCCTCTGGTGTTTCTTCAAAATGGGTGAGTTTCCGGAAAATTTTGTTGTCATGGTCCGGCATGCCCACCAGGAACGAGATCGGCAGTCCTCCGTTCTGTTTTTCGGGGGGAACGGGGAGAACCAGCACGAACCACTCGCCTCCCAGCGCCGGGAAAAACTCCCGCAACCCGGCGGGAATGGTCAGCCCGGGACGGCCTTCCTTCTGGAAATTGGCGGCGATCCGTTCGACAATCTCAAGAACGCGTTCCGGGTAAAACTCAAAATCCGCGGCCAGAAGCGCGTTCGCCGGGATCGCTCCCAGATCCTCGCGCAGGTCCCGGTTTTTCGTGCCGAAGAGCTGCCAGAGCAATCCCTGTTCCGTTCCGGGGCCGTATCCGGCACAGGAGACGTTGCGGTAACGGACCGGGCTGTCCGGCGGCAGGTTCAACGGGACGGAGCTGGCGCCCCCGGCCAGTTCCCCGTCCACCCCGGCCAGGGAAATGCCGAGCATGACGGTGTTCAGAAGACCGGCGAGCCGTTCCCGGTCGGCCGGCGGCAGATCGGACTGGAGGATGGCCTGGCTGACGCGGTCGCCGTATGCGTAAAACGCGGCCAGCGTGGCGGTCAGGTCGGAGTATTGATAATAGCTGCCGCCGGGATTCAGGCGGGAGGTTATCTGTTCATGCAGCGTCGGCGTTGTTTCCGCCGGTTCCGTGGTATGGCAGCCGCACAGAAAGCCCGCGGCCACCGCCGTCATGACGGCAAATACGATCGATGGATATTGTTTCATTCCGGTCCGCTCTCCTGTCGTGGGTTTCATAATGATACAGAATCACTTCGTTCTAATGTAGCACGGGATTGCCCGGAAGACAATTTTTTCCGGAAAAATCCTGATGTTTTTCCCCGGCGCTTCCGGTGCCGGACGCGGATTCGCCGGGTGCCGCCGGGGAGACCTGCGCCGCGACTGAAAACGATTTCAGAAACTGCAATGTTTTCAAGCCGTCAAACCAGCGGTCGAACGCCTCCCGGGCGGCCCCCTTCCGCGCGGGAAGATTCCGCAGGACCGAGGGCCAGACGGCGTGGAATCCATGTTGCCGCAGAAAATGACGGATGTGATCCGTCATTTTTCCGTCAAATTTTTCCGGATTCCGCAATGTTTCGTCATCAGCGGCTTCCAGCAGAAATTTCAAGGCCGTGAAGCCGGTTTCCGCATATTCGGGCAGGGGATGTCCCGCCAGCTGGGCGCGGACCGCCGGGCCGGTGCCGAAAGGCACCCGGTCGGACGGGCGTGCCGCCGGAAACACCAGCGGGACCGGGTATTCGCCGACCGGCGCGATTTTCCGGACGGCCTGGAGAAAATAAAAGTCCTCCGCGCCGCGCCGCACCCGCATGCCGCCGGCGGCGATGTAGGTCGGCACCCGGACCGCCATGGCCGAGCCGATGGTGTGAAAGGCATAGGGCGATCCGGCCTTTTTCAGGCGTGCGACGTAATCCGCCATATAGCGTTCGTAAGCGCGAATGGCCGTTTCCTCCGCCGCCGTTCCGCCGGGCCGGTGCCGGACGGCGATGCTGACCGCGCCGGCGTCCGGGTTGGCCCGGAACCACTCCTCCAGCCGTTGCAGATAATCCGGCGCTACCGGAGAGTCGGCGTCAAGACAGCAGAGAAAGGCTTCCGCCCGTTGTTCCGGCGCCAGCAGCATCAGGGCGCAGTCCAGGCCGATCCGTCGTGCTTCCCCCACGCCGTGGCGCAGTTCACGACCGGCGGAGGCGGCGTCGATCCAGAAAAGCGTCTCGCCCGGGACGAGCCCGCGCAGCAGTTCCGGGGAGGCAGTGCGCAGCAGTTGCAGCAGCCTTTCATTGGCCGCACGCCGTGGTGCCGGGGCGTCCGGAGAATGGTTGACGACCAGCAGAACGCCGGTCCGGGGGCCATTGTGGCGGTCCAGCGCAATGGTCAGACTTTTCAGGGTGCCCGGCAGTTCCTCCAGTTCATCCATGACGGGGAGGACGACGAAACGGCCGAAGACGGCCGGCGGCGTCTGCGGCTCCAGGGGACGGAGCAGCGCCTTTTTCCGATATTTATTCCACTCGTGCGGCGTGATTTTCACTTGAAAGTTCTCTCCGGTCAAGGTATTGTATGAATATGACACAGAAACAGCAACAACCGCTTTTCCCGTTTCCGGCTCACCGCCGACAATGCCGGTGATGCCGGTACTTCACCGGCGCCGGATGGCACGGGGCCCGGCAGCGGATTCGTGCGTCGGAGCGCCGGACTTGAATGAACTTACAATAAGGCTTGATAAGGATTTTTGCAAAATGTCTGAGGAAAATATTTCCACACCCTCTCTGGATTTCATCCGCGAAATCGTCGCCGCCGACCTGGCGGCCGGCCGGTACGATGGAAAAGTGGTGACCCGCTTTCCGCCGGAGCCGAACGGTTATCTGCATATCGGACACGCCAAGGCCATCTGTCTGGACTTCGGAGTCGCCCGCGAAAACGGCGGCTGCTGCCATCTGCGCATGGACGACACCAATCCGACCAAGGAGGACACGGAATATGTGGACTCCATCGCCGAAGACATCCGGTGGCTCGGGTATGATTTCGGGGACACCATCTATTACGCTTCGGATTACTTCGAAAAAATGTACGAATGTGCGCTGGAGCTGATCCGGCGCGGCAAGGCCTACGTCTGCGATCTTTCCGCCGAGGAGTGGGAAAAGTATCGCGGCAACTCCGCGGTGCCCGGGACCAATCCACCGGGACGTTCCCGTTCGGTTGAAGAAAATCTGGATCTTTTCCGGCGGATGCGGGCAGGGGAATTTCCGGACGGGGCCATGGTGCTGCGGGCCGCAATCGACATGCAGTCGCCCAACATCCACATGCGCGACCCGGTTCTGTACCGGATCCGGCGCGCCGAACATTTCCGGCAGGGGAACGAGTGGTGCATTTACCCGATGTACGATTTCGCGCACTGTCTGGAGGATGCGTTCGAAGGGGTGACGCATTCGTTCTGCACGCTGGAGTTTGAGATTCACCGGCCGCTGTACGACTGGGTGCTGGAGGCGATCGATTTTCCGCATCGCCCGCATCAGTATGAATTCTCCCGGCTTCAGCTCTCCTATACC
>CASFXO010000354.1 GCA_949298665.1 uncultured Lentisphaeria bacterium | reverse complement strand
GTATCCATGCGCCATGCGGCGACCGCGGCGGCGGCGAAGCAGAGCAGGGGGAGCACGCAGGCCGGAAACAGCGTGGCCGCGGGGGGGATGCGCCGCCATTCCCAGTTGCCGGAGACGCCGAGCGGCAGATCGCTCCAGCGGACCAGGGCGATCAGCAGCGGCGGCAACAGCACTCCCGCGGCGGCGGTGACGGCGAGAAACGGACGAATGAGTGATTTTTTCATTTGCAAAACCGGGTTTGTTTTTCATATTATATCGTCGGACGGGGGAACTTGCAATGAAGGATACTGAAAATTGATGACTGATCTGCTTCATACCGCCGTGAACGGCGGTGAATTGACCCGGACGGATATGATCCGACTGCTGGAGCTGGACGATCCGGAGGCGGAACGTCTGTTGTTTCAGGCGGCTTATCAGGTAAAACTGCGCTATGTGGGGCCGGTGGTGCGGTTGCGGGGACTGATTGAAATTTCCAATCGCTGCATCAAGAACTGCTACTACTGCGGCATCCGACGCGACAATCACCATATGCACCGTTTCCGGATGACCGAGGCGGAGATTCTGGGGGCGGCCCGGTTCGCCGCCGCGGTCGGTTACGGTTCGGTGGTGCTGCAGAGCGGCGAACGGGCGGACGCGGAGAATACGGTTTTCATCGAACGGATGGTGCGGCGGATCAAGGAGGTTTCCGACGGACGGCTGGGGATCACGCTGTCCCTCGGCGAACAGACGCCGGAGACCTATCGGCGCTGGTTCGCCGCCGGCGCACACCGGTATCTGCTTCGAATCGAGAGCAGCAACCCCGGTCTGTATGCGAAAATGCATCCCGCCGACCACAGTTTTGTCCGCCGGGTGGAATGTCTGAAGGCATTGCGGGAGTGCGGGTATCAGGTCGGCACCGGCGTCATGAGCGGATTGCCGGGGCAGACGCCGGCGGATCTGGCGGACGATATCCTCTTTTTCCGGGATCTCGACGTGGATATGATCGGCATGGGGCCCTATATCCCGCATGCGGAGACGCCGATGGGACGGGCATTCGGCGCATTCGATCCGGCGGTGCAGCTGCGGTGGGGATTGCGGATGATTGCCGTGACCCGGCTGGTACTGCGGGACGTCAACATCGCTTCGACCACGGCGCTTCAGGCGCTGGCGCCGGACGGGCGCGAGCGCGGACTGCTGGCGGGGGCGAACGTCATCATGCCCAACATCGGCGACGTCTCCCACCGCAGAGATTATCTGCTGTACGACAACAAGCCGGGAACGGACGAAAACGCCGCCGCAAGCCGCGATCGGCTGGAGCGGGCCATCGCCGCCATCGGCGAGCGCATCGGGTACGACGAATGGGGGGATTCCCCTCATTTCCATCATCGTACCGGCGGTTCCCGCTGAACATCGGATGCATGCGGGGCAGGGGGGACGGTCATCTGATTTTCCGATCGCCGCTCAGCCTTCGATTTCCGGTAATTTTCCCTGATAGCGCAGGGTCTGGATATCGGTCATGCTGTCAATCTGAATCGGACCGGGAACGACGCCGGTGAGTTTGCGATATGCCACTGGAGTGATCTGAAAGCGTTGATGGAACAGCCGGGCGAAATAACCGGCCGACATGAACCCGCACCGGGCGGCGATTTCCGTAATGGGCAAGGTGGTGGCAAGCAGCAGGTGACGGGCCTGTTCCAGACGGCGGCGGCGCAGATACTCCGGCAGGGAGAAACCGGTTTCTTCCTGAAACCTGCGTGACAGATGATGGGGTGTCCGTTCAAAGGCCGCGGCAATCTGTTTCAATCCGAAGTCCGGCTGGGACAACCGGTCGTCGACCAGCAGCGCCACCCGGGTCAGCAGCGGCGTTTCCCGTTGTTGGTGCAGTTCCATTTCCGCCCGGTCGATCAGGAGCCGCGTTTCCTCCATGATGAAAGCGGACAGAACGGGGATGATCCGGACCGTCTTTTCCGGTTGCTCCAGCAGGCGGCGGAATTGCCGGTGGCGGAAGAGAAATTCATCCGCTTCGGCGCGGCTCAGGCGGCCAAACTCCATCGGGTGATTCCGGCCGGGCCGGTACATTTCCTGAAATGCGAATGGAGCGGCAATATCCAGCCGCGCTCCACCT
>CASFXO010000353.1 GCA_949298665.1 uncultured Lentisphaeria bacterium | reverse complement strand
CTGGAGCGAATCCCGCTACATGCGGTTCGACCGGGGCGGGCTCATGCGCCACCCGCGGGCCGCGAATTTCATCTGGAAGTATGATGAAGGGAAATACCTTTACTGGTTTCACAACCACGGCGGACAGGGATTTCAGGACCGCAATCCGGCCTGGATCTGCCCCGGCGTGGAAGCCGATTCGCCGGAAGGCAAGGTGATCCGCTGGGGACAGCCGGAAATTCTGCTCTATGATCCGGATCCCCGGATTGCGATGAGTTATCCCGATCTGCTGATCGACAACGGGGTGTTCATTTCCGAAACCCAGAAGAAGACCGGACGGATTCACCGGATCGACGAGGAGTTTCTGCAGCGGATGTTTCAGGCGTTCGAATGCCCGTCCGCGGTAACGGATCATGTGTTGTATGAAGGGCCGGGCCCGAAGCTTCCGGCGCTGGAATTGCCGAAATTCGCGGAAAAGGAACATCAGCTGCAAATTATCGGAACCCGGCGTCTCACGGCCGGTTTTTCGCTGGAGTTCGGACTCCGGCCCGGGGCTGCGGGAATCCTGCTGGACAACCGGGACGGTCGGGGACGCGGCCTGATGGTCGTGGTGAAGGATGACGGCGCCTTGCGACTGGAGTTGAGCGATGGTCAATGCGACTGTTTCGCGGAAAGCAATCCCGGCAGCGTGGCGGCGGACCGGTCGACGCATGTGGTCATTACGGTAGACGGCGCCGCCGCGATCATCACGATGGTGATCGACGGCGTGCTCTGCGACGGCGGCGACCGTCAGTTCGGCTGGCGGCGGCTGCATCCGGGATTCAGCAGTCCGAATACGGCCGCACCGTGGAAGCTGGGAACCGATGTGTCGCTGTTCCGGGTTTATGGCCGGGCGTTGATGACCGCTGAGGCGGGGATGAACGCCGCGGTTTTCCATGCGTCGGAGGAGGCGTGATGCGCGTCCGGGCGGCGGCTCTGGCCGCCATGGCGGCGGGGATCCTCTGGGGGGGCGGCGGCTGCACTGTTCCACAGGAGGCGGCGCCGGAAGAGGAGGAAACACCGGTGGTTGAGGTGGGCCGGACGGCGGATGCCGTCCGTCTGGACGGGGTGCTGGACGAGCCGGCCTGGGCCGGGGCGCCGGCGGTGTCGCTGCGGCACCTGCGCTGGAATGACCTGGCGCAGCCGGCGGCGGCGCGCGCCGCCGGGGAACGGGATGTCTTCGAACGTGGAACGGTGCGTTTTCTGTATGACGACCGGTATTTTTACGTCGGCTTCGAACTGGAGGACGCGGACGTGGTGGCGCGCGGCCGGGAAAACGGACTGCGGCATTTCGAATACGGCGACGTGGCGGAGATTTTTCTGCGGCACGAAAGCGGTCCGGGATACTGGGAGTTCCACGTGACGCCGCGGGGGCTGACGAGCAGTTATTTTTTTGCGGGGAGCGGTTATCTGGGGCTGATCAATCCCTCCCGGCCGTTTCCCGGCTATGAGGCGGCGGCACGGATCGACGGCACGCCGGACGATTGCCGGGACGTCGATCGCGGCTGGAGCGCCGAAATCCGGATCCCCCGGGCGGAGCTGGAAAA
>CASFXO010000352.1 GCA_949298665.1 uncultured Lentisphaeria bacterium | reverse complement strand
ATATGCGATTCTGACGGACGGCGCGGGGCGGCCGGTGGTTTCGGCGCAGGGACAGCGCCGGGGCGCGGAACTGACCGCCCATCTGGCCGACGGCACGCTGGATCTGACGGTGCGTTGAAAGAAAAACTCCGACGCGGCCCGGAGGCCGCGCCGGAGCGGAATCTCCAACAGAACGGCGATTGCTTACATCAGCATGCCGCCGTCGACGTTGATGACCTGTCCGGTTACGTAATCGGCATCCGGCGAGCAGAGGAAGTAGACGACGTTGGCCACATCCTGCGGGGTGCCGCCGCGTTTGGCGGGAATGATGGTAAGGAAGGCGTCGGTCGCTTCCGGGGAGAGTTTCGCGGTCATGTCGGTGATGATGTACCCCGGCGCGACGGCGTTCACCTGAATGTTGCGCGAGGCGAATTCCTTGGCGGTGGTTTTGGCCAGGGCGATCACGCCGGCCTTGGAAGCGGAGTAATTGGCCTGACCGACGTTGCCCATGCGGCCGACGACGGAGGCGATGTTGACGATTTTGCCGGCGCGCTGTTTCATCATCGGACGGCAGGCCGCCTTGGTGAAGTTGAACGTTCCCTTCAAATTGACCGCAATGACGGCGTCCCACTGTTCCTCGGTCATGCGCATGAGGAGGGTATCCTTGGTGATGCCGGCGTTGTTGACCAGAATGTCGAGGCGGCCGAAATCGGCGACGACCGCATTGACGGTGGCTTCGGCGTCTTCCATTTTCGCGACGTTGGCGGCATAGGCGCGGGCTTCGATGCCGCGGGATTTGAATTCATCGGCGGTGCTCTGGGCGACATCAAGCATGATGTCCACGATGGCGAGCTTGGCGCCTTCGGCGGCGAGCCGTTCGCAGATGGCTTTGCCGATGCCGCGGGCTCCGCCGGTGACCAGTGCGATTTTTCCTTCCAGCCGTTTTTCCTGACTCATGAGATCAATTCCTTTCGTATGAGATGAAATGAAGATTCAGTTATGAAAAGCCTGGAGCGTTTCCATGCTGTTGATGTTGACCGTCGGCAGTTCGGGGATGGTGCGCCGCATCAGTCCGGTGAGCACGTTGCCGGGGCCGAATTCGATCATGCGTTCGCCGCCGGCCGCGACCATGGCGCGGACGCATTCCTCCCAGCGGACGCTGCCGGCGACCTGCCGGGCGAGATTGTCGCGGATTTCCGCGACCGAGGCGGCGGGTGCGGCGCTGAAGTTCTGCCAGACCGGGATGTCCGGCATCCGGAGCGCAGCTTCCGCCAGGACCGGCTTCAGGGCATCTCCGGCCGACTGCATCAACCGGGAGTGGAAGGCACCGGCGACGTTGAGCACGATCACTTTGCGCATGCCGCGCTCCTTGAGGAGGGCGACGGCTTCGGCGAGTTTGTTTTTCCCGCCGCTGATAACGATCTGGCCGGGATTGTTGTAATTGGCCACATCGATGCCGCATTGGGCACAGACTTCGCGGATGACGGCGGCGTCGCCGCCGAGGACGGAGGCCATGCCGCCGCTTTCGGCGCGGCAGGCGGCGTCCATGAGTTCGGCGCGCCGGGCCAGCAACTTCAGACCGTCGGCGAAGGAAAAGGCGCCGGCGGCGTAGAACGCGGCGTATTCGCCCAGACTCAATCCGGCGCAGCCGACCGGACGGATTTCCGGAAACCGTTCCCGGAAGGCGGCCAGCGCGGCGCAGCTCATGGTGTAGATCGCGACCTGGCAGTAACGGGTTTCAGTCAGTTTTTCAGCGGGGCCGTTGAAGCAGATGTCGCTCAGGGAATAGCCGAGTACCGCGTCCGCCTCCTGAAAAATCGCCCGGGCCGCGGCACTGTTTTCGGAAAAGTCCCTGCCCATGCCCACCGTCTGGGCACCCTGTCCGGAAAAAACGAAAAAGTCTTTCATAAAAAATCCTGCGTTGCTTCTCACATCCATTCTTCTGCACGTGCCTCAACTTACACCGGAAAGGGCGAAAATTCAAGCGGATGCCGTTTTTTATCGGTCATTCGGCTCTGGAGCGGAACGTCGCCCGGCGTGCCTTCGGCGGGACTGGAAATTTTCAAAACCGCCATTATATTACGGCCAGACAGGAGGAGATACGGACATGAACGAGCCGAAACAGAACCAATCCGCCATGCTTCTGGGGCTGGGCCTGGATAACCGGGACGGGCATCAGCGGATCACCCGGGGGGACAATTTCTGTCTGGTGGGCGGTTCCGAGGAGACTCATGACCGCATGACCGAGACCGCGGTGAAATTCAACGAGAAGCTCTCGAAGCGCGGTAAGTCTCTTCAGGAACTTTCCAAAGACGAGTTTGTGGATCTGATCCACGAAGCTTCCGGAAGATAGGTTATTCATTGCTTTCCGGGGCATTGCCGCCGTCATCCGCGCAGGGGTGCGTGTTTTGATACGGACGGAGTGCCGTTGCCGTTCCGGTATGCTGGTGGAGTTTTTTTCTCGAAAAACGATAAGGAATCAAAAGTGAACGGAGCATTTTCCGCCGTAGAAACCATCGGCGAAGTGCTGGCACGCTGGCGGCAGATGCTGATGGCGGCCGGAGTGGAGGATGCAGAATGGGAATGTGCGCTGATTTACAGCGAACTTTCCGGGATCCGGCATACGGAACTGCAGCGTGCAGCCGCTGCCGCGCCGGAGGTGGTGGCGCATGGAGATCTATGGGTGGCGCGGCGACTGCGCCGGGAGCCGTTGCAGTATATCATGGGACATGCGCCGTTCATGGATTTCGAGCTGGAGGTGACACCGGATGTATTGATTCCCCGTCCGGAAACGGAATTACTGGCGGAGGCGTTGATCCGGGATCTCCCGCATGGCGGGCGGCTGCTGGATGTCGGTACCGGATCCGGTGCGATCGCTTTGTCCGTGGCATACGCCCGTTCCGATATCACCGTGCTGGCGCTGGAGGTCAGCGAGGCGGCATTAAAGGTTGCGGCTCGGAACCGGGCCCGTTACGGGTTGGAACAGACGGTGATGCTGCGTCGGAGTGACCTGCTGGCGGCGCTGGAGGAGGGGGAACAATTCGATTTTCTGGCGGCGAATCTGCCTTACATTGCAGAAGAGGAGTATGCCGGTCTGCAACCGGAAGTCCGGGATTTTGAGCCGAAACTTGCATTGACCGCGCCGGAAGACGGGCTGGCATTGATTCTGGAGCTGGCGCGTCAGGCTCCACCGCATCTTAAACCTGGTGCGGGGGTGATATTTGAAATCGGCTGGCGTCAGGGACAGACACTCGCCAAGGCATTGCGACGCATGGGGTATTGCGAGGTGGCTGTGCTCCGGGATTATTCCGGTCTGGATCGCTTTGTCAGGTGCGTTCGGTAGCCGCCGCTGCCGGTGAAGACTGCGCGTCGGCCCGGGCCCGGCATCTCCGGTAGTAGAGAACCAGGATCAGGTCGGTAGCGACCATGGTGCCGTTGAGCATGTAGAGCCAGAAAATAAAATCCGGCTTATAGAGAATTTTATGCAGGCCACCGCAGATATAACCGATGGTGACAAGCAGAGCGAAGAGAATGCTTTTCCCTCCGGGGTTTTTGCTTTTGTAGGTTTTCCAGATGGCGGCGGGCCAGCTGGCTGCGAAGCAGATCAGCATGCCCGCTTCAAACCAGCTGAGGTTTCCGGGATTGAAAGAAAGCAGTTCCTGTAACATAGTTGATGACTTTGCCGGATTGATGGATGAGGCCGCCCGCACCGGGAGGAGGGCGGGCGGCGAAAGTCTTTATTTATTCCGATGGTCAAGAACCCGTTTGGCTTTTCCCTCGCTGCGCTGAATGGTGTTCGGTGCGACGAGTTTGACTTTGATGCGGATGCCGATGACGCTTTCGACCGCACTGGAGAGCTGCTGATGCAGAGCTTCCAGCTTCCGAACCTGGTCAGAGAAAAGCGAATCGCTGATTTCGACATCGACTTCGATATTGTCCATGCCTTTTTCGGTATAAAGTACGATCTGGTAATGCGGCAGCGTTCCCTTGACCGAAAGCAGCGCGCTTTCGATCTGTGACGGAAAGACATTGACTCCCCGAATGATGAACATATCGTCACTGCGGGAACTGATTCGGGCAATCCGGCGCAGGGTTCTTCCGCAGGCGCAGGGTTCACTGATGATTCGGGTCAGGTCGCGCGTCCGATAACGGATCATCGGCATGGCTTCCTTGGTCAACGTGGTCAGCACCAGTTCGCCGAACTCTCCGTCGGGCAGTACTTCTCCGGTTTCCGGATTGATGATTTCCGGATAGAAATGGTCTTCGAGAATGTGGAGGCCATTCTGGCAGGGGCATTCGATGGCGACGCCGGGGCCGATGATTTCGGAGAGACCATAGATGTCGTAGGCTTTGATTCCCGCGCCGGACTCAATGCGCTGACGCATTTCGTTGGTCCACGGCTCCGCGCCGAAGACGCCGACCCGCAGGGGCAGTTCCCGCAAGTCAATACCGTTGGCCAGCGCCTGTTCAATCATGAAAATGAAGTAACTCGGCGTACAGCAGATGCCGGTGGTGCCGAAATCACGCATCAGCATGACCTGGCGCTTGGTATTGCCACCGGAGGTCGGGATGACGGTGGCGCCGAGCGCTTCCGCGCCGTAATGCGCCCCCAGTCCACCGGTAAAAAGCCCATAGCCATAAGAGACCTGAATCAAATCGTTGCGGGTCAGCCCGACACTGGCGAGGTTGCGCTTGACCACTTCGGCCCATACCTGGATGTCGTGGGCATTGTAGGCGACCACGATCGGTTTGCCGGTGGTACCGCTGGAGGCATGCAGCCGGACGATCTCCGATTTGGGGCAGGCAAAGAGGCCGAAGGGATAGGTGTCTCTCAAATCCACTTTGCCCGAAAAGGGCAACCGGGAGAGATCTTCCAGAGTGCGAATGTCTTCGGGGGTCAGTTTGAGCGCTTCCATCCGGCTGCGAAACAGCCCGACCCGCTCATAAGCGTGACGAACCGTTTTCTGCAGCCGTGCCAGCTGCAGTTCCCGCAGGTACTCCGGACGCACATAATCCAGTGCGCTCAGATCATCGTTGAGTTGTAGAGAAGACATGTTTTGTTCCGTTGTTTTTGCAGTAACCAAGGTAATTTGAATAATATAACGCCAATCTGCCGTTTTCGCAAGAGGGACGATGCATTTTTCATGATTTGCGGCAGCGGAGAGGTGCGAACAGTGCTATATTACAGCAGAAGAAAACAGAATTCTGAAAAAGATAGATGATGATGGATTTGCAGGAAAACACGCTGCCGGTCAGCACCGTGCTGCCGGAATTGGCCGCGGCTTTGCAGCAGCACGGGCGGGCGGTGCTGGCCGCGCCGCCCGGTGCGGGAAAAACCACCCTGGTGCCCCCCTATTTGTTGCAGACGCTGTGCAGTTCCGGTGGTCGGATTATTCTTCTGGAGCCGCGGCGCGTGGCGGCGCGTGCGGCTGCGGCGCGAATTGCCGCCTTGCTGGGAGATCAGGTCGGAGGCGTGGCTGGATATCGGGTTCGCGGAGAGAGTCGGGTATCGGGAACCACCCGGATTGAAGTGGTGACCGAAGGGGTATTGACCCGGATGGTGCAGGAGGATCCGGAGTTGTCCGGGGTTTCTCTGGTGATTTTCGATGAATTTCACGAACGCCATCTGGAGGGGGATCTTGCCCTGGCGCTGGTCTGGGATGCGCGCGAAGCCTTGCGGGAGGATCTGGGGGTGCTGGTGATGTCCGCCGCGCTGGAGGTGGAACGGATTGCCGCCTTGCTGGATGAGGCGCCGGTCGTCGAGGCGGCGGGGCGGGTGTTTCCGGTCACCGAACATTGGGGGGAGGCGTTCGGGGAGCCGGCGGAGCTGTCGCGGCGAATGGCTGCGGCCGTCCGCCGGGTGGCGGAACGGGAGTCGGGAGGGATTCTGGTATTTCTGCCCGGCGTCGGGGAGATTGAAAAAACTGCCGCGCTGTTGCGGCGCAACTTGCCGGCGGATACTCTGCTGGTGACGCTGCACGGCAGTCTGGATCGGGAGGCGCAGGACGAAGCGCTCATTCCCGCGCCGCCGGGGCAGCGCAAGGTGGTGCTGGCTACCAATATTGCCGAAAGCAGTTTGACGCTGAACGGGATTCGTGTGGTGATCGATTCCGGATACGAACGACGTTTGCGTTTCGATCCCGGTTCCGGGATGCCGCGTCTGGAGTGCTGTCGTATTTCCCGGGCTTCCGCAGCTCAGCGGGCGGGGCGGGCCGGGCGAACGGAGGCCGGGGCGGTATACCGGCTGTGGACGGAAGCGGATCATCGGTTGCTGGCGGAACGGCCGCTGCCGGAAATCCGGGAGGCCGATTTGTCACGTCTGGCACTTGAGCTGGCACGCTGGGGCGCGTCGCCGGAATCACTGCGCTGGCTGGATCCGCCGCCGGAAAGTACCTGGCAGGCAGCGTGCACTGTGTTGATGGATCTGGGGGCGTTGGATTCTTCCGGAAAATTGACCCGGCACGGGCGGGCGCTGGCCTTGTTGCCGGTACATCCGCGTATTGGCGCCATGCTTTTGCAGGCAAAAGAGATGGAACTGGCTCCTCTGGGCTGTGAACTGGCGGCACTGCTGGAAGAGCGGGATATTCTGCCGCCAGGCGTCGGCGCGGATGTGCAGCTGCGTCTGGAACAATGGCGTCGGCGACCTCGGGAATACCGGACGCTGAACATGATTCGCGATCAGTTGTTGCGTTTGATGCGGGTAACGTGGCGGGAACAGCCGGTGGACGCGGCGGGCGTTCTGCTGGCGCATGCTTATCCGGAATGGGTGGGACGGAGCCGTGCTCATGCGGGGGCGTCTTATCTTTTACGCTGTGGCCGCGGGGTGGTGCTGGATAACGGGGATGATCTGCGCCGAGCCGGTTTTCTGGCAGTAGCGCGGTTGGACGGAGGGGGGGGCGCCGGTCGGATTCGCTTGGCGGCGGAGTTGCGGGAGGAGGATTTGCGGCGCTGCTTTCCGGAGGGGATAGTTGTAGAGACGGCGGCGGAGTTTGATCGGATGCGGGAACGCGTTTCGGCATTCCGGGTGGAACGTTTTGGGGCGATCGAACTGAGGCGGACACCATTGGAGGCGCCGCCGCCGGAACAGTGTGCCCGGTTGTTGGCGGAGGCGGTTCGAGAGGTGGGACTTCAGGTGTTGGCATGGGATGGCGCGGCCCGATCACTGCTGGAACGGGTTCGATTCGCCGCGAGCCGGGAACCCGGCAGGTGGCCGGATTGGAGTGAAGCGGGAATCGCGGCACAACTGGAGACATGGCTGCTGATGCTGCCGCAGGTCCGGTCTTTCGACGCACTGCGCAAGGTGGATTGGCAGGCACTGTTCCGCACGGTGCTGGGGTATGCGGAAGTGAACCGTCTGGAACGGATTTATCCGGAAAGATTCGTGGTTCCCACCGGTTCCCGGATTCGCATTGATTATTCCGGGGCGGTGCCGGTGCTTGCAGTCCGCGTACAGGAATTGTACGGCTTGAAGACGCATCCGGTGCTGGGGGAAGAGCGCATTCCTTTAAAGCTGGAATTACTCTCTCCGGCGCACCGGGTGATTCAAATCACGTCTGATCTTCCAGGATTCTGGCAGAACAACTGGGGACCGGTTCGCCGGGAAATGCGCGCGGCTTATCCCAAACATTTCTGGCCCGAAAACCCTGCCGATGCACAGCCGACGACACGGGCCGGTTCCTCCGGCGGCCGTTGATCCTGTGTGGTGATCGCAGACCACGCGGCGGTTGATCCGGGTCAGTTGACCGGCAGGAGCCGTTGGAGGGCGTCCAGAAATTCCGGGAAATCCCGGGTGAGAAATTCCAGACGGCGTTCCGGAGGAACTTTGGCCATACCTTCGATGTGAAAGGCCAGTACGCGAGTTTTCCACGCTGCGGGAAGGAGTTGTTTTTCCCGGTCGGACAGCGGCAGCAGACGCTCGTAGGTTTCCAGAAAGATCCGGGTTCGTTTCGCGTGGAAGCGCGGCAACTGCGTAAGATCCCAGATATTGCCGCAATCCGCGTCGGCAGGCAGGCCACCGGCAAAGAAATGCAGCGCGTCTGCAATGTCCCGGATACGCGCTCCCGGCATGGTCCAGTCGAAGTCGAAAATTCCGGCCACCCGGCCGTTTTCATCGAACAGCAGATTGGAAAAATTAAGATCTCCATGAATGATGTCGCAGTCGACTTCCGCGTAGATTTCGTCGCGGTATTCTTCCGCCAGATTTCGGGCGAGTCCGAGCACAGTATGCAGTCCGGTCACACCGGTGTCCGCGGCGAGGTGTTCCAGCGCACTGAGCATGGCAGCTGGATCGTCCAGCCGGGTACTGGGGGCGGCCCCGCCGGGAATGGCGGCTTCGAACTGGCAGACGGAAAGCTTCTCCATCTTCGGACGCCATTGTCGGGTGACGCGGTGAAATTCGGCCAGCACCCGCGCCAGTTCCCGGAGTTCCGCCTCGCTGCCGGTATCGATGAAACGTCCGGCAACAAAGGGGTGGAGTTCGTAGACCGCACCGTCTTCCTGCACGAAGCGGCGACCGTCGCGGGCCGCGACCGGGAGGGTGGTGGGCAGACCATGATGCAGTAGAAATTCCCGGAACCGGTGGTCGCGTTCGACCAGCCGGGGATCAGAGGTGCGCGCTCCCCGGCGGCGCAGCAGATAACGCCGGTTGTCGGCGGCGGTTACCCGCCAGCATTTTCCGGCGGTGCCGCCGCCGGAAGTGAGCTCCCGGACTGTGCCGACCGCAGGATAGTGGGCGGCAAGCAGCGTGGTGACGAAATCGTTCATTATGGCTGCTCCTTTCGCGGCAGTTGATATAGATTTTTCCCCGAGGCGAAAGCAATGCCGGAGGTGGATACGACTATGTCGGGGGTAAAGGCCGCTGTCATGTCGCGTTCATAATCGGCTACGGCTTCCGGCGTGCCATCCGGAGCGATCCAGTAGAGTTCACCGGAATCGACGAGCGCGAGCAATCGGTCTCCGTCCGCACACATCCGGCGCAGCGGTGCGGCAAGCCGCAGCAGTTTGACTCGTTTCCCGTCACCGTCGAACCAATGAATTTCTCCTGTGGCGGTGCCTACTGCGAATTTCGCTTTTTCCGGACCGCTGACCGGGATGATGGCAATCGGACGGGCTCCGACGTTGATTCGTTCCCAGCTGATCCGACTGCCGTTCGGCGGCGTCATGACGTAGACGCAGTTGTCGGAACGCCCGGACAGTCCATCCAGTTTCCCGTCGCCGTCAAGATCGGCTGCCGCGGCGCAGTAGGTCCAGGGACTGACTCCGACCTGCTGGATCAGACGTTTTCCGTCGTCGTCCAGGAGCCGGTGCCAGTAATATTCATTGCCGGCGATGATTTCATCACGGCCGTCGCCATCGAGATCGGCAGCGCTGCCGACGGTGTTGCTGTGAACGATGTGATGCTTCCAGCGCAGTTTGCCGGTAGCCGGATCAATCGCATAGAAGAAGGCGCCTTCTCCGGCCACAATGAGCGAATCCGCGTCTCCGGTGTCCGCCTGAAGCCGGGCCGTAAAGATCTGTCGGGCCGGACCGTTGCGGCCATGGAAGGCGGGCAAGGGGAATTCCCATTGCAATTTGCCGTCGTTGTCGAAGAAGCGCAGACGGGCATTGCCTTCAGCGTCCTCCTGCATTGCGCCGACGGCCCAGCCGATGCTGCGATCGGGAAAGACAAAGGCGCAGATTGCGGTAACTGCGGCAGGAAGCTGCTGTTCAAAGCGGAGCTTCCCATCCGGACCGAGTACGCGGAAGCTGCCGTTTTCCATTCCGATGCCGAGGGTTCCGTCCGGTGCGGTTGCCAATGCGCGGATGCGATCAGGCAGGGAACTACGGACAGCATTCCGGTGCGGCAGGGAGGATTTTGCAGGGGCGGCGGCAGGGATGGGGGCGCCTGCCCGGGCTGCGAGAGTTTTCAGCGCTTCTGCCAGTTCGGGGGTGCCCGGGAGGCGGACGGTCTGTGGCTGGTTGAAATTCAGATGCAGGTCGCCCAGGTGCAGGCGGGTTACTCCGACTCCGGCGATACCGTCGGCTGCCGCGAAAAGCTGTTCGGCCGCGATGTCGGCGTCACCGCTGTGCAGCGTACCGGCGACTGCGAGCAGCGGACGACCGGCGGCATCGGCGATCCAGGCATCGGCGCCGAGAGGACGGATGACGGCTTTTTCAACGCTTTCCCGGCTGCCGGGATGGAAGAAGTGAACCATCCGGAAGCGTTCCCCGGTTTTCAGCTCTCCGGCTTTGACGGAACGGATCACCCGGAGCAGGGGGGAGCTCAGCGGATAATCCCGGTAGGATCCGCTTTTGGCCATAAAGGACGAGGAATCATACTGGGTATGGGGAATGCGGAGCGCCCCGGTTCCTTCGGTGACGGAGAAGCAATCCGGATCGCCATTAACTCCGGACGGCTGCTGACGAAAGATGAAATTCTGTGGATTTTGCGCTTCCATATCTCCGAGAATACGGAAGAGGGCATCCATCCGGTAATGTCCCGGTTCCCGGGCAGTGACAGTGTCGATTATCCAGAATCCATCGCGGCTGATCCAACCGACATCACGTCGCCAGTCTGTTCCGTTGTACTGTTCCAGCAACAGCGACAGCGCACCGACGCGGTTGCCGGGAGCGACGGCGGAACCTAGAATCTGGGAGAAACGCGATAACTGCCGTTCCCGAAATGAATCGGGGAATGCGAGTTCACTGTTCCGGGCGACGGTGATGCTGTTAGTTTCATCCGGATATCGGCGGCAGTAGTCGCCCTCGACCAGCCAGACGTGACTGCCGCGCAGATACTGGGAAATCGCATTGGCGTCGAGGTGGCCATGCGGCGCCGCAGAAACTCCGGAAAGAACCAGGAAGTCGGAATCATCGTTCCAGGAGGTACGGAAGATTGCCTTATCCAGGGTCGGGCGCTGGAACAGGTTTGCGCAGTGGTTGTAGTCCAGCCGAAAGTCGTCCATGGGAAAGATTTCCAGTCCTGCGAACGACCGGGGACGTGGCAGGTCGGTCCGCGGTTCCAGCGGATAGTCATCCATTTCCGCCAGCCGGAAGGGGTCCCGGGTCGTGCGCCGCGCGGCAGCGGCAATGTATTCTGCCTCCTCATCGCCGAGGAAATCAGCTGCATAGAGCAGCATCGGCGTGGTGCCTACGTTAAACAGCGGAATGCTGTCTCCGTATCCGGCGGTGTAGCCGAGGTGGTG
>CASFXO010000351.1 GCA_949298665.1 uncultured Lentisphaeria bacterium | reverse complement strand
GATCCGGGTGCTGGGGGTGCGTTCGAACTATCGCGAGGAGGAGCTGCTTCCGGAGGCGGCGGACCGGTATGGTGATCTGCCGGTACATCGGGCCTGGCGCGAATTTCAGGAAAAACAGGAGGACGGCAGGCAGTGAGATACGAAGCAACAGCGGCGGGAGGCGCAATTTAAAATGACGGAGCAGGGCGAACGGGAGACGCTGTCTTCCCGGCTGGGGTTTTTACTGCTGGCGGCGGGATGCGCCATCGGGCTGGGCAACATCTGGCGTTTTCCCTTTATTGTCGGACAGTACGGGGGCGGGGCGTTTGTCGCGCTTTATTTGTTTTTTCTGATATTTCTCGGGTTTCCGGTCATGGTGATGGAGCTTGCGGTCGGACGCGGCAGCCGCCGCAATCTGGCCGACGCCTATGAACGTCTGGCGCATTGCGGCGGCGGCGTCTGGCGGAAATTCGGACTGTTTTTCTTCTGCGGCAATCTGGTGCTGCTGATGTTCTACTCCACGGTGACGGGGTGGATGCCGGCGTATGCGTGGCATCTGTTTTCCGGGGCGTTGACCGGAATGTCGGCGGAGGAGGTGGGGGGATTCTTTGCTGAATTCACCGCGTCTCCGGGCGCGATGCTCGGCTGGATGGTGGCGGTGATGCTGGTGTCGACGGTGATCTGTGCCGCCGGTTTGCGGCGTGGCGTGGAGCGGGTGGTCAAATGGATGATGGGAGCGCTGTTCGTGATGATGCTGCTGCTCTGCATTCAGGCGCTGCGGTTGCCGAAGGCGATGGATGGACTGAGTTTCTATTTGATGCCGTCCTGGGAACGGATGACGCAGGCGGGACTGGGCAATGTGATCATGGCGGCGATGGGACAGGCGTTCTTCACCTTGAGTCTCGGGATCGGCTCCATGGCGATTTTCGGCAGTTATACCGACCGGCGGCAATCCCTGGCGGGGGAAGGGTGCGGGATCGTGGCGCTGGATACGGTGGTGGCGCTGATGGCGGGGGTGCTGATTTTTCCGGCCTGCGCCTCGTTCGGAGTGAGCAGCGAAGCCGGGCCGAAACTGGTGTTCATCACCTTGCCGAATATTTTCAACCAGATGGATTTCGGGCGCTGGTGGGGCGGGTTGTTCTTCCTCTTCATGAGTCTGGCGGCGCTGACCACGGTGATCGCGGTGCTGGAGAATCTGGTGGCGTTCGTCATGGAGCGGTTTCACCGCCGCCGCCGGGCCGCGGCGCTGCTGGCGGGAGGGGCCGTGGCGCTGCTGTCGGTGCCGTGTGCGCTGGGATTCAATGTGCTGTCGGGGATTCAGCCGCTGGGGAGCGGGTCGACGATTCTGGATTTCGAGGATTTTCTGGTGAGCAACAATCTGTTGCCGCTGGGGGCGCTCTGTCTGGTGTTGTTCTGTACCTGGCGCGCGGGATGGGGATGGGACGCGTTTCTGGAAGAGGCGAATACCGGAAACGGTCTCAAATTGCCGACATGGCTGCGCGACTACGCCCGGTTTGTGATCGCGCCGGTGATTCTGCTGATCTTCGTCATGGGGTACGTCAGTCTCTTCTGCTGAGTCAGGAGGTTTTCCGGCCGTAGAAGGTGTCGCTCATGCGGCGCTGCGGCGGCGGCAGCGGACGTCCGGCCAGAAAGGTTTCCAGCAGCACTTCCGCCGTACCGTCGGCTTCCGCCGCGGGAAGCCAGTGAATGATGACGCCTTCCCTTTCCATTTTGCGGAAAAAACCGTCCTGCCGCTTGGCGAACTGGCGGATGCGGTTCAGCAGTTCGGCCCGCATTTCGTCGCGGGTGAGCTGCCCCTGGAGGTATCGGGCGATTTCCCGGTATTCCAGACCGAAAAATTCCAGGCGATTGTAACCAATGCCGCCGACGTCGTGAAGACGCCGGACTTCCTCGATCATGCCCGCCGCCAGCCGGGCGTCGAGGCGTTTTTCGATGCGGGCGCGAACCGTCTCCCGCGAAAAATAGACTCCGATCGTCAGCGCCTCCAGCCGGAAGGGCGGCTGAAAAGACGGCGTACCGCCCTTCTGCCGCTCGCGGGGGACGCCGGGGACATAACGCGGCAGCGCGCCGCCGGGCAGATCGTACCCGCGCAGGAGCGCGTCCAGATACAGGGTGCTGCCGCCGCAGAGGACCGGCAGTCTGCCGCGCGCGGCAATGTCTCCGATCGCGGCGAAGGCGTCCCGGACGAACAGGGCGAGATTGTATTCCTCCTCCGGTTCCACGATGTCGATCAGATGATACGGGACGGGGAGGCCGCCGGAAGTGTATTCGGCAAGATCCTTGCCGGTGCCGAGATCCATGCCGCGATAGACCTGGCGGGAGTCGATGCTGACGATTTCACCGCCGAACCGGCGTGCCAGACGGATGGCGAGCGCGGTCTTGCCGGTGGCGGTCGGACCGGTGACGACGAGAACTTTTCTTGAATGTTCCATAAAAAACTTTGCTTTTCCGTGAAGTACGTTATATTATGGAATGAATTTCTGAAAAAGCAAATGACGGAAACTTGTTTTTAAAGATGGAAAAACAGAAAACACTCAGGGCATCGGCGTTTCTTTCGGGAATCGCCCTGCATACCGGCGCCCGCGCCACGCTGCGGATTCTGCCGGCGGAGGCCGACAGCGGCATTTCATTCTGCCGGGTGGACCTGCCGGGGCGGCCGTCGGTGCGGGCGCTGGCTTCCAACGTGGTCGACGTCCGGCGCGGTACCACCATTGCCGATCGGACGAACGGTGCGATTGTTTACACAGTCGAACACATCATGTCGGCCCTGCATGCGCACGGCGTGGACAACGCGATCGTGGAAATGGACGGCATGGAACCGCCGATCGCCGACGGCAGTGCGCTGCCGTATTTCGAAATGATCGGGGAAGCCGGGCTGCTGGAACAGGACCGGGAGGCGCGTTACTTCACGCCGGACCGGGTGCTGTTCGTGGACGGCGGGGCGACGAAGGTGGTGATCGCGCCTGCGGATAAGCTGGAAATTTCGTGCGTGACGTCGTTTGCCGGCTGTCCGTTCGACCCGCAGTTCTTTGCGTTGGAGGTGACGCCGGAAAGCTACGGGAAGGAACTGGCCGGAGCCCGGACCTTCGTGCAGTACAACGATCTGAAGCAGCTTCTGGCGATGGGGCTGGTCAAGGGCGGCAGCCTGGATGCCGCGGCGATCATCCATGAAGGCGCGATCATCTGCAAGGAGGCGTTGCGTTATCCGAACGAGATCGTCCGGCACAAAATCATGGATCTGGTCGGCGACGTGTTTCTCTGCGGCTGCCGGGTGCACGGCAGCATTGTCGCCGTCAAGCCCGGCCATCCGCGCAACGTGGAACTGGCCGGCATGATGCAGAAAATGATGCTGGAGCAACAGAATAATCAGGAGAAAGGCCGGAAATGAGCGGAAACATCCTTGGCGTCAAAGAAATCAGGGCCATCCTCCCGCAGCGTTACCCGATGCTGATGCTGGACCGGGCGGTGCTGGAGAGCGAAAACCGGGCGACGGCGGTCAAGAATCTGTCCATGAACGAGCTGTTCTTCCAGGGACATTTTCCGAATCATCCGATCATGCCGGGCGTGCTTCAGGTGGAAGCCATGAAACAGTTGACGGAGCTGCTGGCGCGGCCCGTACTTGATCCGGAAGGAAAATTCGATGTGTACATGCGGGTGGTGGAGAAGGTGAAATTCCGCTAGCCGAACCATCCCGGCGACCGCATTCTTATTGAGTCGGAAATTCTGGAGCGGAAGGACGGCGAAGTCATTGCCCAGGCTTCGGTCCGCAACAACTCCGGTACCACCTGCGAGGCGAAAATCACGCTGG
>CASFXO010000350.1 GCA_949298665.1 uncultured Lentisphaeria bacterium | reverse complement strand
ATTGGCTTCGATGATCGCCACGCAGAGGGCCAGCGCACCGCGTCCGACGGTCCAGTTTTCCGTGGTCTTTTCCCGGATTCCGCGCACGAAGCAGGCATGGGAATTCGGCATCTTCGGCAGATCGTCGCCCTTGATCACCTTGCCCGGCTTGCCGCCCGCGGGCAGCAGTTCGATTCCGGAACCGTCCGGCAGCATCCGGATCGCCCCCTTGTCGCCGTAAAGCTCCAGTGCCCCGTAACCGCTCGGGAAGGTCCAGCTCAGCTCCAGTACCCCGGTCGCTCCGTTGGCGAAGTCGAACATGGCGGTCACATTGTCCGGCACCTCGTGCTGCAGATTGCGGGTGATCGCCTGCACTTTGCGCACCGGCCCGAAATACCACTGCAGCACGTCGGCCATATGCACGGCGATATCGGTGACCAGACTGCCTTCATATTTCTTTTTGACGAACCAGGTGGCGCCGGGCGACCAGCCGACGTCCGGACTGGAAACGCTGGTCCGCAGACAGCGGGCGTGGAGCGGCCTGCCGATGGCACCGTCGTCGATCAGATCCTTGATCGTGGCGTACAGCGGAATGAAACGCAGCGACTGATTGACCTGAAGCACCAGTTTTTTGCGCCGGGCGAGCGTGATCATGGCATCGGCGTCTTCGACGCGGGAAGCCATCGGTTTCTCCACCAGCACGTGCTTGCCGGCGTTCAACGCGGCGATGGTCTGGGGATAATGAAAGCAGTTCGGCGTGGCGATCATGACCGCGTCGATGTCAAGCGCCAGGATTTCCTCCAGTGACCGGCAGAATTTCGGAGAAAGCTTGTGTTTTTCCGCCAGCGCCTCGGCCTTGCCGGGCTTGATGTCGTACATGGCGGTGATTTCCGCCTCGGCGGCGCCGAGCGACAGGATTTCCGGAATGTGGTTGCAGTCGGCGATTTTGCCGCACCCGATCAAACCGAATCTGACTTTTCCCATGATCTGTTTTCCTTTTTCGATGGGTTGACGGAACGAGCTTTTTTTCATTGGTTATAATAACGCCGCTTCTTGCAATGTCAAGTTGCAATCCCGCATCGGAAGGTGTATTTTAGAACCGGGAGAAACCAATGGTCGGCAATCCAGGAAATGTCCGGAAATGAATTCTTTTGACTTGTGTGTGATCGGCGGCGGCCCGGGCGGCTACAATGCCGCGCTGCGGGCGGCCCGGAGCGGATTGTGCACCGCGCTGGTCGAAGCGGACAAACTCGGCGGCGTCTGTCTCAATGTCGGCTGCATCCCCACAAAAACGTTGCTCGCCTCCGCCGGACTCCTGCGGCAGATCCGGCGCGCGGCCGCGTTCGGTATCCGGACGGCGGGAGACGCGGAAGCGGACTGGCCGGCCATGCTGGCGCGCAAAGACGCCGTCACGACCGGACTGCGCAACGGCGTTGCCGGGCTGTTGAAGAACGCCGGAGTAACGGTCTTTGCCGGACATGCCGCCTTCCAGGATGCGCATTTGATCCGGATAAATGACGGGGAAAGAGTGTCGGCACGGTATTTTCTGATCGCCTCGGGGAGCCGCCCGGCGCGACCGGCCTTTCTGCCGTCGCACCCCGCGATCGTCTCGTCCGACCAGCTGCTGTCCTGCAGAACGCTGCCGGAATCTTTGCTGGTTCTCGGCGGCGGTGTGGTCGGCTGCGAATTCGCCGCCCTCTTTGCCGCACTCGGCGTCCGGGTGACGCTGGTGGAAATGCTGCCCTCGCTGCTGGCGGGATTCGACCCCGAATGCGTCCGGGTCGTCGCCATGCGCATGCGCCTGGACGGCGTCCGTCTGCTGACCGGCACCTCGTTGAGCGACGTCCGCGCCGATGAAAACGGCGTCATCGCCCGCGCCGGAGACGAAACCGTTTCCGGTACGCTGCTGCTGAACGCCGCGGGCAGACGTCCGAATACCGCGGGATTGAACCTTGAAGCCGCGGGGCTCGCCGCCGGACGCCGGGGTGAAATTCCCGTGGACGCCGACGGCCGGACCGCCGTGCCGCACATCTGCGCCGCGGGCGCCGTGACCGGCGAAATCATGCTGGCCCCCTGGGCGGCGGCGGCGGCGGTCCGGACGGCGGCGATCATCGCGGGAGAGACGCCGGACGCATTGCCGGAATCGGTTCCGGGGTGCGTATTCACCACGCCGGAAATCGCGACGGCGGGCTGGACCCCCGCCGAATGCGCGGCGCGGCATCTGGACGTGGTGTCCGGGAAATTCCCGTTCTCCGCGCTCGGGAAGGCGCAGGCCGCCGGTGAGACGGAGGGCTTCGTGAAAATCACCGCCGACCGCGGTTCCGACCGGATTCTGGGCGTCGCCATCGTCGGCAGTCATGCCTCCGACCTGATTTCCGAAGCCGCCGCGGCGCTGGCGGCGGGCATGACCGCCGGGGAACTGGCCCGGACCGTCCATCCGCATCCGACGCTGGGAGAAGCGTTGCAGGAAGCGGCGCTGGCGGTGCACGGCTGGTGTCTTCAGCTGCCGGTGCGCCGGAAACGTTCATCGCCGATTCCGGAAGGCTCCGCCCTTCCTTAAACCATTCAAAACAGGAAAGAGAAACCATCCCATGATTTACGACAAACTGGAAAATTTCAAACTCTACGCGCATCTTGCCCCGGCGGCCGGGGAAAAAATCGAGGCTTTTCTGAAAACGGTTACGCCCGAAACCGAAAGCCGCCGCCATTATCTGGACGGCGACCTGGTGCTGGCCGACACCGCGATCTACCAGACCAAGCCGCTGGAGGAATGCAAGGTGGAGCTGCACGGTCGCTACGTCGATATTCAGGTGGTGCTCGAAGGCGATGAAACGCTCTGCTGCGTGCCGACCGACGACCTGGAAGTGCTGGACGCCTTCGACGCCGAACGCGACCGCGGCTTTTTCGTCTACCGTCCGGGGCGGGAAACCCGGCTGGAAATGAGCGCGGGCACGTTTGCCGTGTTCCTGCCCGGTGAAGGTCATCTTACCGCCTGGCACACGCCGGCGAACACCGTGCGCAAAGTCGTCTTCAAGATCGACCGGAAACTGCTGACCGATTGAGCGCTCCCCATGACGCGGAAAGCTGAAAAAACGGATTATGCCGCGCAACGCAACGCGGCGCTGGCCGGCTGCCGCGGCCTGTTCCTGCGTCCCGGCGGAAACGGTATGCTGGAGACGGCGGATTTCGCCGCCGACGGCTTCGTCGAACTGCTGACCCGGCTCGTGGAAACCGCCGCGCCGCAGCATCTGACCACCACGCCGGAAACCGGGCGCGCCATCACCGCCGCCGACCTGGGCAACGAACTGGCGCGGCGGTTCGGCACGGAGAAATTCGCCTCCCGGCTGCTGGAGGCGCTCTTCTGGGCGCTGACCCGCAACCATGTGCTGCCCTCCGCATTGCCGCCGGAACCGGATGAGGAAACGGAATTCCTGTTGCGGCAGGCGACCGCGATCCTGAATTTTCCGGCGGCGCTGGCGGCGGCGCTGCCGCCGGATGCGGAAGGGTGGTCGCCCGGGGCCCGGAACCTGCTGCGCTCCATCGCTCCGGCCGGAGTGCGGGAAGCGGCGGCGAGAATCGCCTCCGGCGATCCGTTTGCCGGGGGGCGGGCCTTCCGCTATACGGAGGGCCGGTTCCTGCCGGCGGAGCTGGAGAAAATCCGGCCGATCGATCATTTTTTCGGCTTTCCGGGCGTGCGGCGGATCTTCCGCGAGCACTTCCGGGATTTCGCCCGGGGCAAGGAATGCGTCCCGCTGCTGATCTCCAGTCTGCCCGGTCACGGCAAGACGCAGCTGACCATCGCCCATGCGCTCGCCCACGACAACCTGACGCTGATTCTGGCCGCGGCGGAAATGCTCGAACATCCGCTGGAAGCGCTCATCGAAGCGCTGCGGCAGCGACCGGACCGGCGGTTTGTGGTCTTCTTCGACGACATCAATCCGGATTCGCTGGACTGGTACACGTTCCGCACCAACGTCGGCGGCACCTTTTCGCCGCCGGGCAACGTGCTCCTGGCGATCGCGGGCAATTATGAATGTCCGGCGGAGATTCTCTCCCGGGGCCGGAGCGTGGCCTTTCCGACCTTCGACGACGTGCGCTGCCAGGAAATGGTGGAGGACTTTCTCAAAATGAACGGAATCCGACACCCGAATCCCAACCTCATTTCGCTGGTGGCCGCGGAGTACACCGAGGAATTCGGGCAGAAACGCTACACCGAGTTGAGTCCGCGCACCCTGATGCGCCATCTGGCGCTCTACGAACATGACCAGCGGCGGCGGCGCGACGCGATCCAGTTCTCCTGCGGCCCGATGGTGACCAAGCCGGACGCCCAGCTCTTCTACGAGTTCAACATCCGGCTGATGCGGAAACTGTACGGCAATGAATACATCGAAAACCTGCTCAAGGAAAAACTCCGTGCCATGGAGTAAAACCATCCGCCCATGTTCTTCTATCTGACCAAACGACTGCTGCTGGCGCTGGTGACGCTGCTGGCGATCCTCCTCGCAAGCTATGTGCTGCTGCGCCTGGCGCCGGGAGACCCCGCACGCAGCAACATGCTCGGCGGCGACGGCGTCGGCATGGAACTGAGCGAAGACAAGGGCGCGTTCGCCGGCAACCGCGCCATCCGGGAAAAACTGCACCTCGACCAACCGATTCTGACCGGCTTCGGTTACTGGCTCAAGGACATTGTCCGGCACGGTGATTTCGGTACTTCGGTCGTGGTCGATCCGGGTAAACCGGTTACCGCGCTGATCCTGGAACGGCTGCCGGTCACGCTCTCGCTCAACTGCTGGGCCATTCTGCTGACGTATCTGATCGCGGTGCTGGTGGGAGTCTACGCGGCGGTACGGGCCGGATCGTGGTTCGACCAGAGCTCAACCGTGGTGCTGTTTCTGCTCTACTCCATGCCGGTGATGTGGGTGGCGCTGCTGCTGCAGGCGGTCTGCTGCGAAGGCGGCCTGTATCCGATTTTCCCGCTGAAAGGGCTGAGCGTGCCGGATCCGCTGCGACTGACCACCTGGGAATGGCTGCTGGAGAGCGCCCGGTATTACGCGCTTCCGGTCTTCTGTCTGGCCTTCGGCGGAATCGCCGGACTGTCCCGCTACGCCCGCAACAGCATGCTGGAAGTCATTCACTGCGACTTCGTCCGCACCGCGCGCGCCAAAGGGGTTCCGGAATACCGCGTCATCTGGCGCCATGCCTTCGGCAACGCCCTGATCACGTTGATCACGCTGTTCGGGGGCCTGCTGCCCTCGCTGGTGGCGGGGAGCGTCCTGGTGGAATACATCTTCAACATCCCGGGCATGGGGGCGTTGTCCCTGCTGGCGCTGTCCAGCCGGGATTACCCGCTGGTGATGGCGCTCTTCGCCTTCAGCGGGGCGTTGACGCTGGCGGGCATTCTGATCGCCGACCTGCTGTATGTGGCGGCGGATCCCCGGATCTCGCTCACCGGAGACCGGAATACGCTCTGAGCGTTCCCGATCCCGGAGAGACGCTCCGCAACGCCGTTACGCTTCGGCGGGCAGCACGGCCGCGGCGATCTTCTCCATTTCCGCACCGACCGGAGAAGCGGCCAGCCCCTGCGCCAGCTCCCCGCGGTCGCAGGCCTGCATGAACACCGGATCCAGCGGCAGCGTCCCCAGCAGCGGCAGACCGTAACGATGCGCCATGGCTGCGCCGCCGCCGGCGGAAAAGAGGTCGTGCCGATGATGGCACTCCGGGCAGACGAATCCGCTCATATTTTCCACCACCCCCGCCACCGGCACGTCCAGCTGCCGGCAGAAGTCCAGACATTTCCGGCAGTCGGCCAGCGAAAGTTCCTGCGGCGTGGTCACCACCACCGCCTTTTTACCGCCGCTGATCAGCTGACAGGCCGACAGCGCCTCGTCGCCGGTGCCCGGCGGAAAGTCCATGATCAGCACGTCGATGTCGCCCCAGTCGGTTTCTTCCAGAAGCTGTTTCAACACGCCCATTTTCGCGGGGCCGCGCCAGACGATGGCCTGATTTTCGTCGTCGAGCAACAGACCGATCGACACCAGCTTCACTCCCGCGCATTCCAGCGGCAGAAGGCTTTCCCCGTCGGTCTGCAGCCGCAGGTGCTGGGCGCTGAACAGCGTCGGCTGGGACGGTCCGTGGAAGTCAACGTCCAGCAATCCCACTTTTTTCCCGGTCCGCGCCAGTGTAACCGCCAGCGCCGCCGCCACCGTGCTCTTGCCGACGCCGCCCTTGCCGGAAAGAACCAGAATCTTCTGGTCGATCCGCTCCATTTTCTTCTGCAGTTTCGACTCGCAGGAACCGCACGAACCGCAGGAACCGCAGCTGCCCGAACACCCTTCGCTCATGATTTCAGAACCTCCATTGAAACCGGACGAGGATGGCGCGCCTTCCGCTTGCCGAAAGGCCGGACCGTCCCCGGAATCCGGGTTGTTTTTCATACAATTAAGGAGTTTACCTTAATGCGTTTCCGTGAAAATTCAAGCGATTCCGGAGGCATCGGGCGCTTTTTTCCCTCCCCCCGCTCGTCTCCGGCCGGCGCGTCCGCCGGGAAAAATCCGCCTTTTTATTTGCAATTCCCCGGAAACGGCAGTATCCGTATTTTCGTCATACCGATCGGAGAAACACCCTTATGCTGCAATACCGGGAACCCCTGTTCCGTCCTCCCGCGGAAGCGGACAGCCTGATTCTGCAGGCGGCTTACGGCTGCCCCCACAACCGCTGCCGTTTCTGCGGCATGTACAAAGGCGTGCATTACCAGGTCCGCCCCGAACCGGAATTCCTCGCGGAAATCGCCGCCGCCGGCCGCCTCTTCCCCGCGACCCGGCGGATCTTTCTGGCCGACGGCGACTGCATGGCGCTGCCCCCCGACCGGCTGTTGCGTTATCTGCTTGCTGCGGAAAACGCCTTCCCGCGCCTTGCCCGCGTCAACACCTATGCCAACGGCAGTTCCATTCTGGCCGCGGGAGAAACGGCGCTGGCGGACATGCACCGGCACAAACTCCACACCCTCTACGTCGGACTGGAAAGCGGCAGTCAGGAAATTCTCGAGCTCTTCGGCAAGACCGAACGGGCCGACGCCATGGCCGACGCCGTCATAACCGCCCAGCGTCTCGGATTCCACTGTTCGGTCATGGTATTGATCGGACTGGGCGGGAAAAAACGGCGTGAAGACCACATCGCCCGGACCGCCGCCGTGTTGAACCGGATGCAGCCGCGACTGCTGTCGGCCCTGCGGTACATCCGCCTCCCCGGCCTGCCGCCGCCCCCCGGCTTCGAACCCGTCTCCGAATATGAAGCAACAGAAGAACTCCGGGAACTGCTGCGGCATCTTTCGCTGAACCGCACCGTTTTCCGCGCCAACCACACCTCCAACCCGGTGCCGCTGGCGGGACGCCTGCCGCAGGACCGCGAGCGCCTGATCCGTCAGCTCGACGCCGAACTGACGTCCGGACGGCTGGACCGCCGCGGCGCAGGCGCGACACCGCTTTTTCTGTAGAAAAAAGGCAATTACCGGAAAACCACTCCCGCGTAACTGACGCAGTCGGTCCAGTCGCCGGTCAGCTCCCCGCTGTTCGAGTAATCCGCCAGTTCGCCGCGCCGCGTCTGCTCCGGATCCACCCGGTCAAGCACCGCCAGCAGCAGCAGAATGCCGAACATCCCGCAAATCGTCGCTCCGGTCCGCTGCCAGTACGCCGCCAGTCCCGCCGCGTCGCGGCGGCAGATCCGTTCGATCGCGCCGCCGTCGAGCCGACGCAGGTTTTCCGCGACCTTCTCCCGGAACGGCACATAATCGAATCTCGGCCCGTAATGGGTAAAATCCGAACTGACCACCCACAACGTATCCGGCCGCCATTCTTCCGCCAGCCCATCCGCCGCTTCCGCCAGCAGCGCCCCGGACAATCCGCCGCAAACCAGCGGCAGCACCTCCACCGCGCCGAAAAAATATTGCAGCAGCGGCAGCTGCACCTCCAGCGCGTGCTCGGCGCAATGGGCATCCTCCCGCACGGCAAACACCCCCGGCGCCCGTTCCGCCAGCGCCGTCGCCGCCTCCCGGTCCACCGGCAGATCCCCGAAGGGCGTCCGCATCGTATCATACGGCGACAACGCCAGCCCCCGGAATCCCACCCGGTGCGACGGCGCCAGCAACACCACCCGCCGGAACTTCCCCCGGGCGGCCGCCCGCAGCGTTTTGAACGCGGTCTTCAAGGAAAACATATACCCCGCATGCGGCAGAATCACCGCGACGGGAAACGGTTCCACCGTCGCCGCCGGCACCGGAAATGCCGCCTCCGTCTCCATCAGCTGCCGCCGCAGCCGCAGCGGATCCCCGTCGTAAAACTGTCCGGCGACCGCCGGCATCCGGACTTTCTTCTCATCCCGCATCGGCATGGCCGCACCTCCCGCCGTGCTTCAGCCGCGCATCATCATGCGGACAATGCTGCTGAGGGTCACCACCCCGAGCAGCCGCCGCGCATCGTCCACGACGAACGCGGTGGGAATCGCCTCCCGGGCCATCCGGACCGTGAACTGCACCAGCGGCATCCGGTCCGTCACCACCAGCGACGGCGGACGCATGTAATCGGCAACCCGATGCTGTTCCTCATCCCGGAACATCCGGCTGAGCGGCTCGATGCTCTCCAGCACCGTCAGATTTTCCATCATCAGCATATACTGCGGAATGAAACGACGCACCACCTCCAGACCGGGCACCTCGCCGACCAGCCGGCCGCGGTCGTCCACCACCGGCACCACCGCCACCCTGTCGCGAATGAGAATGTCCCAGACCGCCGCCAGCGCATCACCGGACCGCACCGTCCGGGGCATCGGCTCCAGCAGCTCGGCGGCGGTGATCACCTTGCGGACCTCGGCGTCGCCCTCGCGCAATGCGGCCAGCACCTCCTCGCCGCTGCGCGCCGCGAACAGTTTTTCCCGATTAACGCTGCCGCTCAGAAACCGCACCAGCGCCGAAAGCGTCTTCAAATACACTTCCGTTTCATACAACGGCGCCAGCGACATGATCACGATCCGGCTCGGCGCCTCGTCGTACTCGTGCAACAGCACCGGCGCACGCAAGATCGCCACGATCGTATGCAGAGACTTGACCTCCGGACGTTTGAGATGCGGCATGGCCACTCCGCGCCCGGGAATGCACAACGCGTCCTCCGCGGCCATCATGGCCCGGCAGGTCTCTTCCGCCGGCAGTGCCGGCAGCGCCGGCGCGGCCCTCCGGAGAATCTCCCGGTAAATTTCCCGGCGGTCATGCCCCGGAACATCGACCAGAATCAACCGTGGATCCAGCATGGCGGCAAGTTTCATCGGCATCCTCCCTGCGTTGCATCGCATTTTCCGCACCGGCCGAATACGGCAGGCGGGTATTTTCCACTGCCAATATAGCATAGTGCCCAATTTTTTCCACAAGCGGATTTGTGGCCGCCGTTTTCGGGGGGTATATTATCGCAAACAGAGAATAAGAGAAACACCATGGGAGAGTTTGCATGAACCGGGAGGACTTGACGGCGCGCCTGCGGAGCCGGGTGCTGATTTTCGACGGCGGCGTCGGCACGGAAATTTATCGCAGAAACTATTTCATCAACACCTCGTTCGAGCAGCTTTCCCTGACCGCGCCCGACGTCATCACCGACATCCATCGCCAATACGCCGAGGCCGGAGCCGAGGTGCTTACCACCAACACCTTCAACGCCAACCGCCATAAGCTGGCCCACTTCGGGCTCGGCGAACAGACCGCCGCCATCAACGCCGCCGGCGTCCGACTGGCCCGGGAGGCGGGCGGAGCGGACATTCTGGTGGCCGGCGCCGTGGGACCGGTGGGCTTTGACGCTTTCTCCACGGAAGATCCCGGAGATGCGGTGAAACTTCTCGTGGAACAGGGGACGGCGCTGCTGGAGGCCGGAGCGGATTTCCTGATTTTCGAATCGCTTCATTCGGATTCCGACGCGCGGACCGCCGCCGCCGCAGTTGCCGTTCTGGATCAGGCGTTTCCGGAATTCGCGTATCTCCCCAGTTTCGCGCTGGACGAAAACGCCCGGACGCCGGACGGTGCCGAATTCACAACTCTGGCCGCGCATTTCCGGGGCGGCCCCCGGCCCGCCGCCTGGGGCCTGAACTGCGGCGACGGCCCCGAAAGCACGCTCGGCGCAGTGGAAAAAATCGCCTCCGAGCTGGATCTCCCCCTGGTGGTCCAGCCGAACTCCGGAGTGCCCCGCCGGGTGGACAACC
>CASFXO010000349.1 GCA_949298665.1 uncultured Lentisphaeria bacterium | reverse complement strand
ATCCGCCGCGACCAGCCGGACGCCGCCGCCGGAAAAGCGCTGCTCGAATATTTCAACTGGTGCTACACCGCCGGCGCGGCCGCCGCGGCCCGGCTGCATTACGTCGGCCTTCCGGAAAACGTCGTCGACCTCATCCGCAATGAATGGCAGAAAATCCGGTTCTGAATTCACTTCCGATCAAACGGACACGACACTCATGTTCAAACCGCTTGCACAGAAAATCCTTGATCCCGCCCGCGGCGACCGTATGTTCCGGATTGCGGTATGGGTCAGCGCCCTGCTGCTGCCGCTGGTGATGATCGGGTTCTTTCTCCAGCTCGGCTGGAGTTCCGCGCCCGCCTGGCGGGAATTCGGGCTCTCGCTGCTCTGGTCCTCGGAGTGGGATCCGGTCGCCAACCGCTTCGGCGCCTTGCCCGCCATCGTCGGCACCCTGCTGACAACGGGGATTGCCATCGTCGCGGCGACGCCGCCGGCGTTCATCATCGCATTGTATCTGGTCGACGCCCCCCCGTGGATCGGGCGGCCGCTCAGTCAGGCGCTGGACCTGCTGGCGGCAATTCCGAGCGTGATCTACGGCATGTGGGGATTGTTCGTGCTGGTGCCGGTCATGCAGAACCATGTGCAGCCGTTTCTGGCGGATACCCTGCGCCTGAAGCATCTTCCGTTCGTCGGGGAATATTTCAACGGATTCGGCATTCTGACCGCCGGAATCATTCTGGCGCTGATGATTCTGCCGTACATCTCGGCCATCATGCGCGACGTCTTCCGCATGACGCCGCCGATGTTGCGCGAGTCCGCCTACGGCATCGGCTGCACCCGCTGGGAAACCGCGGCGCATATCGTCATGCGTTACGGAGCGCGCGGCCTGCTCGGCGGCGTCTTCGTCGGCCTCGGCCGGGCCCTCGGCGAAACCATGGCCGTGCTCTTCGTCATCGGCAATGTGGCGATGCTGCCGGATTCCATCTTCGCCGGCGGCACCACGATCGCGGCCACATTGGCCAATAACTTTGCGGAAGCGGACGGCCTGTTGCGTCATGTGCTCTTCGCCCTGGGGCTGGTGCTGCTGGTCATGTCGTTCGCCGTCCAGCTGATCGCGCAATCCTGCCTGACGGCCACCGCCGCCGCGCGGGGAGAGGAGCGTTGAAACCATGGATCCCTTCGCCCCCCTTGAAAACCGCAGACGCGGACTCCGGTTCCGGAAATTTCTGGACCGGATGATTCGGATCGCCTCGCTGGCGGCGCTGGCCGCCGGACTCGGCGGCATGCTGTGGATTCTCTATACCGTCATCGATCACGGCGCGGGCGCGCTCGGCTGGGATTTTCTCACCGAACCGTCCAAACCCTACGGAGCGGATCATCCCGGCATCGCCAATGCCCTGCTCGGCACGCTGCTGATCACGTTCGGCGCGGCATTGATGGCACTGCCGCCGGCACTGGGCGCGGGAATTTATCTGGCCGAATTCGGGCGCGGCAGCCGGACGGCACACTGGATTCGTTTTTCCGCCAACGTCATGATGGGGGTGCCCTCGGTCCTGGTGGGATTGTTCATCTATGCGCTATGGGTGGTTCCGACGGGCAAATTCTCCGGCTTTGCCGGTTCGCTGGCGCTGGCGGTGATCATGTTTCCGGTGGTCATGCGCACCACCGAGGATATCCTCACCATGGTTCCGGACGCCCTGCGCGAATCGGCGCTGGCGCTGGGCATGACCCGGGCGCGCGCCGTCTGCCGGATCGTCTGCCGGGCCGGTCGCAACGGACTGGTTACCGGGGTGCTGCTGGCGGTGGCCCGGGTCAGCGGCGAAACCGCCCCGCTGCTGTTCACCGCGCTCTGGAGCGACGGCTGGCCGACCGGATATTTCCGGGAACCGACCTCCAATCTGCCGGTGCTGATCACGGAATACGCCACCAATTCGCCGTTTCCCGAACAGCATGCCGCCGGCTGGGGCGCGGCCCTGGTGGTCATGGCTCTGATCCTCCTGCTCAACATCGGCTGCCGCGTTCTTTTCAAGGAGAAAAAACATGTCTGAAACGCCTTTACCCAGAATCACGATCTCCGTCCGCAATCTCAATTTCTTCTACGGTTCTCACCAGGCGCTCTTCGCCAACAATCTGGACATCGAAGAACACCGGGTCACTGCCGTCATCGGACCATCCGGCTGCGGGAAATCAACCCATCTGCGCGTTTACAACCGGATTTACCAGCTCTACCGCGAACAGCGCGCCGAGGGTGAAGTACTCCTCGACGGGCACAATCTGCTCGGCGCCGACGTGGACGTGCTGGAACTGCGGCGGCGGGTCGGCATGATCTTTCAGAAGCCGACACCGTTTCCGATGTCGGTGTTCGACAACGTCGCCTACCCGCTGCGGCTGCATTTCAAGCTGCATCGCGCGGAAATCGCGGAACGCGTGGAGAGCGCCCTGCGCGGCGCCTCCCTGTGGGACGAGGTGAAGGACAAACTCAAATCCAGCGGTCTGGCGCTTTCCGGCGGGCAGCAGCAGCGGCTGTGTATCGCCCGGGCCATCGCGGCGGAGCCGGAAGTGCTGCTGATGGACGAGCCGACCTCGGCCATCGATCCGGTGGCGACCGCGAAAATCGAGGAGCTGATTCTCGCACTGAAGCCGCGGTTCACCATTGTGATCGTCACACACAACATGCAGCAGGCGGCACGCATTTCCGACCGGACGGCGTTCTTTTACAAAGGCGAAATCGTCGAAACCGACGCCACGGCGAAAATTTTCACCAATCCGTCCAACCCCAAAACGGAAGAATATATCACCGGCCGTTTCGGCTGATTCCCCCGGGAGACCCCATTATGAAAGTCCATCTGCAACTGGAAATCGATCACCTGAAGAACCTTCTCTGCGAACTGGCCGCCACCGTCGAACCGGCCGTCCGGGAGGCCGTCCGCGCCGTCGAAAACCGCGACGCGGAATGTGCCCACCGGGTACTGGCGGGCGATGAAGCCATCGACCGTATGGAAGTGCGCATCGAGGAGGAATGCCTCAAAGTTCTGGCGCTGCATCAGCCGGTGGCCGGAGACCTTCGTTACGTCATCACTCTGCTCAAAGTCAATTCCGAGCTGGAACGAATCGGCGACCTGGCCGTCAACATTGCGGAACGGGGTATCGATCTCGCCACGCTGAATGCGCCGAAAGAAACACTCGACTTCTCCCGTATGGTCTTCGAAGCCCGATCCATGCTGAAAAACGCCCTCGACGCGCTGATCTGCCGCAATGCCCTCGCCGCTCAGGAAGTCATTCAGCACGACGACGTCGTGGACGACCTCCATCATGAAACACTGCTGAAACTGCGTGAACTGATCGGCCGCCATCCGGAAAGCGCGGCGTTCTATCTGGATCTGCTGACGGTTTCACGCAATCTGGAGCGCATCGCCGACGGCGCCACCAACATCTGCGAGGACGTGATTTATCTGGAACTGGGCACCATCGTGCGTCATAATACCTGAGCGGTCTCCACAACAATGCCCGACGGCACCACTTCCGGCCCGGTCGAACCGATGCCCGCTTCGTAAGCGCCCAGGTCCGGTGCCGCGCCGTGATAAGGAAACGTAACCGGTTCCGCGTGTTCCCAGCGGGCGTCGGTTTCCAGTGTGAGCGTCCGCGCCGTCCGGTCCATATAGATCACCCGTACCGGCAACCGGTCCCGACCGATCCAGACCAGATCACCGCGCTCTCCGGAAATTCCAAAGCCATCGTAGAA
>CASFXO010000348.1 GCA_949298665.1 uncultured Lentisphaeria bacterium | reverse complement strand
CCGGATCAGTTCGGCGAAATCGTTGCGGTCAATGCCGACGATGGCGGATTCCCGGACGACGCTTTCGGGGGCGTCGGACGCATGGGCGGCGTTGACCATGACGTTGCTGCCGAAATCGCGCCGGACCGTGCCGCCGGGCGCTTTCGCGGGGTCGGTCGGTCCGAGAACGCGGCGGATTTTGGCGATGGGGTCCTGTCCTTCATAGATCAGCACCATGCATTTGGTGCTGTTGCGGGTGGCGGCTTCGTTTTCGGGGCAGTTTTCCGGGCGGCAGCCGGACATGAATTCCACCAGGCGGGAAAATTCGTCGTCGGCCGCCGCCACTCCGACGGACTGGGCCAGCAGCGGCAGGGCGCTGTCCGGAAGGGCGAGGTGAAACGCCTCTTCCAGCAGCGTCCGGGCCTTCGCCGCGATTTTCGGTGCGAGTTTTTCGCGGAGCGCGTCCCGGACCGGGCCGTAGAATTTCAGGGCGTCGGCCACGGTCATGTGGTAGATTTTGCAGCCGACGATGCGCAAGCCGGTGCGGCTGAGCATGCCGATTACGCCGCCGGGGCGGCTGGAGGGGCAGCGCCAGTTGTCCGGCTTGATCATGACCAGCGTGCGCGCGTCCTCCGGGGTGCTCCCGACGGAATGGTCGATGAGGTTGGGCTGGGCGTCGGCGAATTCGGCCAGCATCGCCAGTTCGCGCCGGGCCGCTTCGTCGTCATTCGGCGTCAGCACGGCGGGTTCGAAATAGCGGACCGTTTCCGGATCCCGGGGATCCATCACCACGTCGGCGTAGGTGTCGCGCAGCGTTTCGCCGCACTGGACGGCGGCGCCGCGTCGGGGGAGGTCGCCCACCAGGCGGCGCAACTGTTCCCCGGCCCGTTCCCCGCGGAAAAGCAGCAGCATGGTCCGCGGGCGGGCGCCGTCGGCGGCGGGAGGAAAGTTGGTGCGGATGTAATCGGCCAGCAGCCGGGAACCGGGGTGCTCGTTTTCGATGGAGGCGGCGTAACGGTCGGCCATTTCGCGGGTGAATGCGAGCATCCGGGCTCCGACCAGTTCCAGTTCGGTCCGGGAGAGCAGCCGGGCGAGAATGCCGCCGGTCCGGGATTTGAGCAGACTGTAGGGGGTAATCAGAACATAGGACAGATCAAGGGCCATTTCTAGGTTCTCCTGGGGGTTGAACAGGACCGTCCGGAGACGGTGCCGAATACTGCGTAATATATCACCGGGAGCGGTGTTAAGCAATCGCGGAAGGCGAAAAAAAACGGCGTTTCACCTTGCATTTTCGGCAAAAAAGGTTACCTTAATAAGGTTATGGAAAACGAGATGGAAAACCAGTCCCCGGTCGTCGACCCGGGGCAATACACCGAAGACGCCATCCGCACTCTGAGCTCCCTGGATCATATCCGGCTTCGTCCCGGCATGTATATCGGGCGCATGGGAGACGGTTCGCATCCTGACGACGGCATCTATGTGCTGCTCAAGGAGATCGTCGACAACAGCATCGACGAATTCATCATGGGCGTGGGGCGGCGGATCGACGTGACGCTGGACGGCACCCGGGTCAGCGTCCGCGACTACGGACGCGGCATTCCGCTCGGGAAACTGGTCGAATGCGTTTCGGTGATCAACACCGGCGGCAAGTACAACGACGATGTGTTCCAGTTCTCCATCGGGCTCAACGGCGTCGGGACCAAGGCAGTCAATGCGCTTTCCGAAGAATTCATCGTCCGCAGCGTGCGCGACGGGAAATTCCACGAGGCGTCCTTCGCGCGCGGGGTGCTGGTGGCCGAGCAGGAGGGGGATACCGACGAGAAGAACGGCACGATGGTCACTTTTGTGCCGGATACGGAGCTTTTTCCGAATTACGCCTACCGCGGCGAGTACATCGAAAAACGCATGTGGATGTATGCCTACCTCAACAGCGGTCTGTCGATTTACTACAACGGCGAACGTTATTATTCCCGGAACGGTCTGAAAGACCTGCTGGAGGCCGAACTGCCGGCGGACAACCGGCTGTACGACGTCATCTCCTACCGGGGGAAGACGATTGAATTCGCGCTGACCCACAGCGATTTCAACGAGACGTACTATTCATTCGTCAACGGGCAGTACACCAACGACGGGGGCACGCACCTGTCGGCCTTCCGCGAAGGAGTGCTCAAGGCGATCAACGAATTTTCCGGGCGCAACTACCAGGCGTCCGACGTGCGCGACGGCATTTTCGGCGTGATCGCGATCAAGGTCAAGGCGCCGATTTTCGAATCCCAGACCAAGAACAAGCTCGGCAATACCGACGTGCGCGCCCCCATCGTCAACACCGTGCGCGACGAACTGGTGGATTTTCTGCACAAGAACCGGGAGACCGCCGAGATCCTGCTGGACAAGATCAGCCGCAACGAACAGCTGCGCCGCCAGATGGCGCAGGTCAAGAAGCAGTCCCGGGAAAAGGCGCGGAAGATGTCGCTGCGCATTCCCAAACTCAACGACTGCAAGTTTCACCGCGGCGACCGGGGGGCGAAGGGCAAGCCGGCCATGATTTTTCTGACCGAAGGCGATTCCGCCGCCGGAAGCATGATCAGCTGCCGCGATCCCTACACCCAGGCGGTCTTCTCGCTGAAGGGAAAGCCCTACAACTGTTTCGGCGAGAAACGGGACAAGGTGTACGAAAACGAGGAGCTGTTCTACATCGTGCAGTCGCTGGATGTGGACGACGACGTGGAGAATCTCCGGTTCGACCAGGTGGTGATCGCCACCGACGCCGACGTGGACGGCATGCACATCCGCAATCTGCTGATCACCTTCTTTCTGACGTTTTTCGAACAGCTGGTGCTGTCGGGCCACTTGTTCGTGCTGGAAACCCCCCTGTTCCGGGTGCGGAACCGCAAGGAAACGGTCTACTGCTACTCCAACCGGGAGCGCGACGAGGCGACGGCCCGGCTCAAGAGCGGCTGCGAAATCACCCGCTTCAAAGGGCTTGGCGAAATTTCCCCGGCGGAGTTTTCCGCCTTCATCGGGCAGGGCATCCGGCTGCTGCCGGTCACGCTCGACAACATGCGCAATGTCCCGCAGATGCTGGGTTTCTACATGGGCAAGAACGACGCCGACCGTCGGGAATACATCATGAACAACCTCCGGGAGACCTCGTGATATGAACGACGAAATGCCGCAGACGCCGCCGCCCGCGGTTCCCGAAAGGATCGACGACGACGCCGAGAACGGCGCCGCCGCCGCGACGGCGCGTTCCACCGATCTCGGCACCAACGCCTATCTGCGGGCGATGCTGGACGACAATTTTCTGGAATACGCCAGCTACGTCATCAAGGACCGGGCCATTCCCGATGTGGACGACGGCCTCAAGCCGGTGCAGCGGCGGATACTCTGGTCGCTCCACCGCATCGACGACGGCAAAACCCACAAGGTGGCCAACGTCATCGGCGACACCATGAAATTCCATCCGCACGGCGACGCTTCGATCGGCGACGCGCTGGTGGTGCTGGCCAATAAGGAATACTTCATTCATAAGCAGGGGAACTACGGCAATATTTATACCGGGCATCCCGCCGCCGCGCCGCGTTACATCGAATGCAGTCTTTCCGACCTCGGGCGGGAGGTGCTGTTCAACAACGACATCACCGAGCTGGTCGACTCCTACGACGGCCGCAACCAGGAGCCGGTGGTGCTGCCGGTCAAGGTGCCGGCGCTGCTGATGCTGGGGTCCTACGGGATCGCGGTGGGGATGCGCACCCAGATCATGCCGCACAATTTCGCGGAACTGCTCCGGGCCCAGATCGCCGAACTCCATGGAGAGGAATACGAGCTGTATCCCGATTTTCTGCAGGGCGGGCTCATGGACGTAGCCGAGTACGATGACGGCAACGGCAAGATCAATCTGCGTGCCCGCATTGAGATCGACGGCCGCAAGCTGATCATCCGGGAAATTCCCGCGACCACGACCACCGAAGGTCTGATCGCCTCGATCGAGAAGGCCGCGGACAAGGGCAAGATCAAGATCGCCTCCATCAACGACTTCACCGCGGAGAAGGTCGAGATAGAGATCGTGCCGACGCGCGGCTATGATCCGCAGAAGGCGCTGCGGGCGCTTTACATGTACACCGACTGTTCGGTGTCGATTTCCGTCAACATGATGGTGATCTGCGACGGGCGCCCCCGGGAGATGAGCGTCCACAGCGTATTGAAACGCAATACGGAAAAACTGCTCGAATACCTGCGGCGGGAGCTGGAGATCGAGCTGGGCAAGCTGGAGGACCAGTTTCACGCCAAGACGCTGGCGCAGATTTTCATCGAAAACCGCATTTACAAGCGCATCGAGGAGTGCGCCAGCGAGGAGGCCGTCTACGCCGAAGTGCACGCCGGGCTGGCGCCGTTCCGGCATCTGGTCCGGCGGGAGATCACCGACGAGGACGTGGCGCGGCTGCTGACCATCCAGATCGGCCGCATTTCCCGGTTCAGCATCGAGAAGAATCAGCAGGAACTCCGGGAAATTCTGGCGGAGATCGACCGGGTGAACCGGCATTTGCGGCATCTCCGGGAATACGCGGTTTCCTACTTGGAAGGATTGCTGAAGAAATACGGACCGCTGTATCCGCGCCGCACCGAAATCCGTGATCATTTCGAGAAAATCGACCGGCGCGCCGCCGCGCTCAACAACATCCGGATCGGCTGGGACCGCAGGAACGGTTATATCGGTACCGGCATCAAGAGCGACGACATGATCATCTGCAACGAATTCGACCATCTGTTGCAGGTGACGAAGGACGGTACGTACAAGATCACCGATCTGCCGCCGGACAAATTGTTCGTCGGTCGGCTTTACGATTGCCGCCGCCACGATCCGGCCCTGGAATTCGGGGTGATCTACCGGGATGTGAAATCGGGGAAATGTTACGGCAAGCGCAGCGTGATCGGGTCCTTCATCAAGGACCGGGAATATCCGCTCTGTCCGGCCGGCTGCCGTCTGGAGCTGCTGACGCCCCGGACTGATGCGGTTTACCAGCTGCGTTTCGGGGGACGCGGGGCGAAGAGCGAGGAGTTGAATCTGTTGACGCTGCCGCAGCGGACGCCCCGGGCCCGGGGGATTCTCATCGGCGGGAAGAATTTGAGCAAAATCATCCATGTGCGCTATCTGGAGCCGGAGGAGGCGGAGGCGTTGCGCCGGGCAGCCATGGCGGCCGATGCGGAGACGGAAACGGACGGAGAGCCGCCGTCCGCCGCGCCGGAAGAAGTTGCGGCTCCGGCAACGCCCCCTGGTGCGTCGGAAGAAGTTGCGGCTCCGGCAACGCCCCCTGTGGGGCCGGAGGAAAAAACGGTGATTGCGGAAGATGTGGCGATGCCGGTGGAGGCTCCCGCGGTTCCGGCGCCCCCCCC
>CASFXO010000347.1 GCA_949298665.1 uncultured Lentisphaeria bacterium | reverse complement strand
GCAATGAAAATATAACAGAGCACCTGCCCCTGCGTTCCGGTCAGTCCCATTTCCGCCGCATTGTGATCGCAATAGCGCCGGATCTTCTTATAAAGTGTATTGATGACGCCGATCAGCAGCCGGTTGGAATGGCTCATCCCGTAATCAACCCTCAATTGTTAGATTCCGAACAATAATATAGACCTTTTTTTCCGGAATGTCAACCGGGTTCCGCCGAAATTTTTCCATCCCGTCGCTTCCGGCGGCGAAATTTCCGGCAAATAGTCCCGTTACTGGATTTGCAATTTCTCCCGGCGGGCTTATGATAAACCAGAAACCTTTTTGCGGAACTTTCGATAAACAGACTATGCCGGAAACAACCAGAAACCATTCTCCGCGCCTGCTGGTCACCGGAGGCGCGGGCTTCATCGGCTCGGCGGTGGTCCGCCATCTGATCCACCACACGGACTGCACGGTGCTCAATGTGGACCGCCTCACCTATGCCGGCAATCCGGACAACGTGCGTGCGGCGGCAGGCTCGCCCCGTTATCGTTTCGCCCGGCAGGACATCTGCGACGCGGCGGCAATGACGCGGCTTTTCACCGAATTCCAGCCGGACGCGGTCATGCACCTGGCGGCGGAAAGCCACGTCGACCGTTCCATCGACCGACCGCAGGACTTCATCCGCACCAACGTAGAGGGAACGGCCTGTCTGCTGCAATGCGCGCTGGCCTACTGGCGGAGTCTTCCGGAAGACCGGCGCCGGGATTTCCGGTTTCAGCATATTTCGACGGACGAGGTTTACGGGTCCCTGGGAGCCACCGGGCGGTTTACCGAACAGACGCCGTACGCGCCGCGCTCGCCCTATTCGGCCAGCAAGGCGGCGGCCGATCATCTGGTGCGGGCCTGGGGCTGCACCTACGGTTTGCCGATCCTGATTTCCAACTGCTCGAACAACTACGGACCGTACCACTTCCCGGAAAAACTGATCCCGTTGACGATTCTCAACGCGCTGGCGGGCCGGCCCCTGCCGGTATACGGCAGAGGCGAAAACGTCCGTGACTGGCTTTACGTCGAAGACCACGTGAAGGCCCTCTGGCTGATCAACCGCCGGGGCGTCCCCGGAGAAACGTACAACATCGGCGGCGACAGCGAACGCACCAATCTCGAAGTAGTGCGCACCATCTGCCGGCGTCTCGACGAACTCCGGCCGCGCGCGGCGGGAAGTTACGCCGAACTGGTGGAATTCGTCTCCGACCGTCCGGGGCACGATCTGCGCTACGCCATCGACGCGGGCAAAATCCGCCGGGAACTCGGCTGGCAGCCGGAGGAGACCTTCGAAACCGGTCTGCGGAAAACCGTGGCCTGGTATCTGGACAACGAATGGTGGTGGCGGCCGATCCGGGAGAAACATTATTCCGGCGAACGCCTTGGAACAGGAGAAATTCAATGAAGGGCATCGTCCTGGCCGGCGGCGCGGGCACGCGGCTGCATCCGATCACCTGCGCGGTTTCCAAACAACTGCTCGCAGTGTATGACAAACCGATGATTTATTACCCGATTTCGGTGTTGATGCTGGCGGGAATCCGGGACATTCTCATCATCACCACGCCGGAAGACCAGAGCGGATTCCGCCGTCTGCTCGGGGACGGCGGGCGGTTCGGGGTCCGTTTCACCTACGCGATGCAGCCGCGTCCGGAAGGGCTGGCGCAGGCGTTTCTGATCGGCGAGGAATTCATCGCGGAAGACCGGGTGGCACTGGTGCTGGGAGACAATATCTTCTACGGCGCGAATCTCGGCGAACTGCTGCGCCGGGCGGCGGCATGGGAACACGGCGCGACGGTTTTCGGTTATTACGTCCGCGATCCGGAACGGTTCGGGGTGGTGGAATTCGACCGGAACTTCCGGGCGCTCTCCATTGAGGAAAAACCGGCGCATCCCCGTTCGAACTATGCGGTTACCGGACTTTATTTC
>CASFXO010000346.1 GCA_949298665.1 uncultured Lentisphaeria bacterium | reverse complement strand
TTCCGGTAATGCTGGACTTCGCCCGGGACATGGAGGTGGTCTGCCCCGATGCGTGGCTGCTCAATTACACCAATCCGATGGCGATTCTGACGGGAGCGATGCTGCGCGCCACGCCGATCCGCACCGTCGGGCTCTGCCATTCCGTCCAGGTGGTCGGCCGGGCGCTGATGGAGGCCGCCGGCGTCTGGAACGAAGCCGAACATGAAGGAAAAATCCGGACCCGGGTCGCCGGAATCAATCACATGGCCTGGCTGCTCGACATCCGCGACGAAAACGGGAAGGACCTCTATCCGGAGTTGAAGAAAAAAGCGTTCAAGCGGCTGGACGCCTTCCGCCGCGCCCGGAGTCCCGAGGCGAAATCCGGCGACATGGTGCGGGTGGAAATGATGCGCCGTTTCGGCTACTACATCACCGAGTCCAGCGAACACAACGCGGAATATTCGCCGCTCTGGATCAAATCCCGTTACCCGGAACTGATCGCGGAATACAACATCCCGCTCGACGAATATCCGAGACGCTGCGTCCGGCAGATTGAAAACTGGGAAAAACAGTATCAGGAAATCTGCGAGGATCCGCATCTGTCCCACACGCTCACCCACGAATACGGCTCCGCCATCATCAACGCCATCGTCACCAACACCCCCTGCCGGATCGGCGGCAACGTCCTCAATCACGGCCTGATCACCCACCTGCCCGCCGAAGCGGTGGTGGAGGTGCCCTGTCTGGTGGATGCCGCCGGGGTGCAGGGGACGTTCGTCGGCGCGCTGCCGCAGCAGTGTGCCGCGTTGAACCGGACCAACATCAACGTGCAGCTGCTTACGATTGAAGCGGCGCTGACCGGCAAACGCGAACACATTTACCAGGCGGCGATGCTGGATCCGCACACCGCCGCGGAACTGTCGGTCGACGACATCGTCGCGCTGTGCGACGATCTGATCGCGGCGCACGGCAATCTCCTGCCCGCGTATCGCTGAACCGGCAAACTGCGCCATCCCCCCGCTCCCGGAATCCGGGGCGGGGGTGCGAGTCAGGCTTCCCGTGCCCGACGCAGCAGATCCCGCAGAATCGCCAGCCGCAGCGCCGGCGGATTGGACGGATCGATGGTCGGGACCAGTCCGTTCCGGCGGTAGATGCCCCGGCCGTTCTGCAGCAATACCCTGCCCTCCGCGACGGTCAGTGAATCGTAACCGGCCAGCGCGGTGAGGATGTTCAGTCGCCGCCACTGCAGCAGATTCTTCACCGGTTCCGGCAGCGGTCCGTAACGGTCCTCCAGTTCCCGGCGGAAATCCTCCAGCGCTTCCTCGCTGTTGAGGGTATTGAGGCGCCGGTAGGCGGCGAGGCGCGGGCGGACGCCGTCGATGTAGCCGGGGGGAATGCCCGCGGCCAGCATGCCGTCGGGCGCCTTATGCCCGTAAACCAGAAAGTCCAGCGTCACCTCCGCCGCCGGCAGGAATCCGGCGGATTCACCGCGCAGGGCGGCGACTTCGGCTTTCAGCAGCCGGCAGTAGAGGTCGAAGCCGATGACGTTCAAATGGCCGCTCTGTTCCTGGCCGAGGATATTGCCGGAACCGCGGATTTCCAGATCCCGCAGGGCCAGCTGAAAGCCCGAGCCGAGCTGGGAACAGCGCCGGATCGCGGCGATGCGCTTGCGCGCGTCGCTGGAAACCAGTTCACTTGGCGGCAGCAGCAAATAAGCGTAGGCCTGATGGTTGCGCCTTCCCACCCGGCCCCGCAGCTGGTAGAGCTCGGCCAGCCCGAACCGGTCGGCGCGTTCAATGATGATGGTGTTGGCGTTGGGAATGTCCAGCCCCGACTCGACGATGGTGCTGCAGACCAGACAGTCGATTTCGCCCTCCAGAAACGCGGTCATGGCGCGGCTCAGCTCCGCCTCCGGCAGCTGGCCGTGGGCAATGCCGAAACGGACGCCGGGGAGCAGTTCCGCCAGCCGGTCGCGGCATCGTTCGATGGTTTTTACCCGGTTGTGGAGATAGTATACCTGCCCGCCCCGTTCCAGTTCCGTCCGGATGGCGGCCGCGATGACGGCGTCGTCCTCCGGCGCGACGATGGTTTTGACCGGCAGTCGGAACCGGGGCGCGGTCTGGAGTGTGCTCAGGTCGCGCGCTCCCGCCATCGCCAGATACAGCGTCCGGGGAATCGGTGTGGCGGACATGGTCAGAATGTCCACTTCCGTGCGCATCCGGCGCAATGTTTCCTTGTGTTTGACGCCGAAACGCTGTTCCTCATCGATCACGACCAGCCCGAGATTCTTGAACTGCACTTCGCGGCTGCAGAGGCGGTGGGTGCCGATGACGATGTCCACGCCGCCGGTGCGCAGCCGGGCCAGCACCGCCGCCTGTTCCTGCGGGGTCCGGAACCGGCTGAGGCACTCGATGTTCACCGGAACTTCCGCGAAACGCTCTCGGAACGAATAAAAATGCTGCTGGGCCAATACCGTGGTCGGCGCCAGCACCGCCACCTGAAAACCGGCGGAGACCGCTTTGAAGGCGGCCCGCATCGCCAGTTCGGTCTTGCCGTAGCCGACGTCGCCGCAGAGCAGCCGGTCCATCGGGCGGGAGCGTTCCATGTCGGATTTGATTTCCCGGGTGGAGCGCTTCTGGTCGGGAGTGTCGGAATAGGGAAACGCGCCTTCGAACAGGCGGCTTTCTAGCGTGTCGGGGGGGAAGGCGATGCCGGGAGACGCTTCGCGCACCGCCTGCAGCCGGAGCATGTCGGCGGCATAGGCGCGCACGGCCCGCCCGGCGGCGGCCTTGTCGTGGTTCCAGCGGCTGCCGCCGAGGCGGTGCAGCCGGACCCGGCCTGCCGCACCGAGGTAGCGGCTGACCTGATCGGCCTGATTCAAGGGAACATACAGGAGGGCGCCGTCCTGAAATTCCAGTTTCATGGCCTCCCGGCGGATGCCGCGGTTTTCCGCCTCGACGATGCCGCGGAAGAGACAGATTCCGTGTTGCAGATGTACCGCGTAGTCTCCTTCATCCAGATCGGCCAGAAGCCGGTGTTCACCGGATTCGAGCTGGTCCGGCGGCGGCGCGGGCGGAGGCGGTGCGGCGTCTTCGCATTTTTCCGGTATGGCGGACGGCCGGTGAAACGCGTTGACGGTGAATAATTCCCGCTCGGTCAGCAACACCAGTTTCCGCTCCGGAAAGAGATAACCGCATCCCGGATCGGCCTGGATCAGCTGCAGCGCGGGATGGTGGAGCTGATGGGCTTCACACCATTGTTGCAGATGACGGAGTTTTTCCGTTCCCGGTGCGGCAAGGTAGACGAGACAGCCGTCGTCCAGCCATTGGTGCAGCTGGTTGAACAGCAGGTCCCGCATCAGCTCCAGCGCGCCGAAGCGCAGTTCGGGCGGCAGTTCCCCGCCCAGATGGGCGAGCGGGGGATGGCATTCCGCAGGCATGGCGTCCGACGGAGCGGTGGTTTCCGCAGGGGAGGTGAAAACCGTCCAGTTGCCGGTCTGTTCCGCCCGTTCCCGGATGGATTCGACGCGCCGGATCGTTGCGTCATCGGCGTATTTCTCCAGCCGGTCGCGGCATTCTGCCGGATGCAGCAGCACCGTTCGGCAGGATTCCGGCGGCCAGTAATCAAAGAAATCGCTTTTCTCCGCGGTCTGTCGCAGGGCGTCGGCGGAGGGATGGGGAGCGATGATCCGGTAGTCCGTTACCGGGCCGGTGGAACGCTGCGTTTCCGGATCGAAGAGGCGCATGGAATCGATTTCGTCGCCGAAGAATTCCAGGCGGCAGGGGGCCGGGTACGCCGGAGAAAACACGTCGATGATGCCGCCGCGCCGGGAGAATTCTCCGGAAATGGATACCTCCAGTTCGTCATCGTAGTCCAGCGCCACCAGTTTTTCCAGCAGTTCCTGCTGCGAAATCCGGTCGCCGCTCCGTACGGTGAAGGCCGCCCGGGTGGTCCGGTCCGGCGGCGGGGCGGCCGCGGTCAGCGCATGAATGCTGCCGATCAGGATGTCCGGCGGGTTTTCCAGTGCCTCCAGAAGGATGTGGGCGCGGCGGCTTTCGCCGCCGGAGACGATGAGGCGGCCCCGCACCGTTTCCGGAAGGTGGCGGATTGTCAGGCCGCAGTCGAGTTCGGTGTTCAGCGCCGCCATTTCCGTTGCCAGGCGTTCCGCCACAGCCAGATCCGAAGTCGCCACAAGCAGGGGGCGCTCCCGGTCGGTCAGGGCCGCCCGCAGCAGCGGTGCGGCGGCCGCCGCCGCGTCCACGCCGGAAAGGGAGCCGGGAATGGGGCAGTGGAGATAATCCAGCAGTCTTTTTTTCCAGTTTCTCAATGAAAAGTTTTGCTTTTTTCCGGTTTTTGGTTATATTAAATAGATTATACGGAGCAGTGTCTTTGGGGGCCGGACATCCATGTCACGACACCCCATAATGTACGCCGGATTTGTTTTTTTTACAGTGGAAAAGATGAAAAAATCCGGAGTCATCTGTTTTTTGAGAGGGAATACGGAGCGGCAGGCATGGCGGAAAAGAAAACAGCCTCCAGAGCGAAGAGCGTGAAGAAAGCCGAAGAAACGGTGGCGGCGGAAGCCGACGTGGCGGCGGTTGCCGCTTCCGGTGCCGGAAAACGCGCCGCGTCTGAAAAGAAAACCAGGCCCGCATCCCGGAAAAAAGTTTCAGCGGAATCCGTTGCGGAAACGGCGCCTTCCGTCGTTGCGCCGCCTGTTGCCGACGTGGCGGCGGATTCCGCGACTCCGGCTGCGGTTTCGGAAGCAGAAGAGTCCATGGCTTCGCCTGTTCGCTCCGGAAAGGCGCGTCGCAAGGCTGCCGCTCCGGTGGCGGCGGTAGAGGCGAATGAGTCCGTAACGTCGTCCGGGCGTCCGGAGAAAACGCACCGCCGGAGTTCCGCGCCGGAGCCGTCGGAACCGGTGGAGCCGATGGCGGCGCCATTGGAACATGACCTCGTTCTTCCGCCGGACCGCCCGGAAAAAGTGCGCCGCAAGAGCGCCGTCGGTTCCACGCCGGAACATCCGCGCACCAAGCGGGAAAAGGATACGGCCCGGCGTACCGCGCTGGATTCCAAGGTGACTTCCGGTTCGAAGAACGACACGATGAAGGTCTACATGACTGAGATCGCCCAGATTTCGCTGGTCTCCAAGAAGGAGGAGGCGGACCTGGCCGAGGCCATTCACGGAGACAATGAGGACCGGCATGAAGAAGCCCGGGCGACACTGATCAAAGCGAACCTGCGGCTGGTGGTGAAGATCGCCCATGACTTCAAGGGACTGGGACTGCCGCTGCTGGACCTGATTTCCGAAGGGAACATCGGTCTGATGCGGGCGGTGGAGAAGTTCGACCCCGCGAAGGGCGCCAAATTCAGTTCCTACGCCGCATGGTGGATCAAGCAGTCCATGCGCCGGGCGCTGGCGAACCAGAGCCGGACGATCCGCATTCCGGTGCAGTCGGCGGGCAAGATCAACAAGATCAAGTCGGTGCGCATGAAGCTGACCGAGGAACTCGGTCGCGATCCCACCGATGCGGAAATCGCCGAACATCTGGACTTTTCGGAACGGACCGTGGCCGGGCTCCGGCTGGCGGATCTGCGGACTTTCTCGCTGCATGATCCGATCCAGCAGGGAGAGGAAGGCGAATTTCAGGACATCATTCCCGACCGTCACGCCATGACGCCGGATCAGATTCTCGGCGATGTGGAGTCGGTTTATCGGCTGATGGACCTGCTGGAGAAACTGGAGGACCGGGAACGCAAAATTCTGGAAATGCGTTTCGGATTGCGCGGCAACCGGCCCCTGACGCTGGAAGAGGTCAGCCAGGAGATCGGCCGTACCCGGGAGCGGGTGCGCCAGATCCAGAATCAGGCCCTCTCCAAATTGAAATCGTTGCTTGTAGACGAAGCCGGATTCGCCACGGATTGAACACGTGGTGAACGGTATTCTGCGAACAGGAACCTGTCAACCGGTGCAAAGGAGGTGAGATCATGGATACCGAAGTTCGCGTCAAAAAAGGCGAAGCCATCGAACGCGCATTGCGCCGGCTGAAGAAAAAGCTCGACAAGGAAGGCACGCTGAAAGAACTCCGCAATCGGCGTCACTACGAAAAGCCGAGCGAAGTCAAACGCCGCGAAGCCAAGCAGCGCCATCGCTGAGGTTCGGCTTTTGCAGGAAAAACACCGGGGAGAATTCTCCGGTGTTTTTTTTATTGCCGATCATGAGAACGGGAGGAAGAAAGAACCTTTTGGGGGAATGCGTTTTCTCTTTTTCTCCCGGATCCTCCTCTTGTTTTCAAAAACTTTTGTAGGCGTTTTTCTTGTTTGCTCCGGCCGAAAAGAAAACGAAAAAGCCGATGTGACGGAAGCTGTTTTCGCTGTGTAACTCAATGGTGTTGATGGGTATCTGATAACATGGATCCGTTATTTGCGGGAATGTGACGGATTGTTTCGTCGTTTTGGGGGGCAGCACCGTGGCAGTTCCGGCACCGGAACGGGAGCCGCTCAGAGTTGCAAAGCCCCCTGCCGGAGAATCCGGGGCGTCGTTCCGGTGGCATCCACGACCGTGGATGCCAGCGCCCCCGGCGCAATGGCGCCGCCGTCAATCGCCAGATCCGGTTCTCCGCGCAGCTGCGCCAGCGCCTCGGCCACCGTCAGCACATTCGGCTGTCCGGAGAGATTGGCGCTGGTGGACGCCAGCGGGAAATCCAGCTCCCGCAGCAGCTTCAGGATGAACGGATGATCCGGAATCCGAAAGCCCACCGTGCCGCCGTCGACACCCGGAGCGATGATGGTGATGGGCCCGGGACAGTATTTTTCCGCCAGCGCCGCCGGCAGACCTTCGAGCCTGACGCCGTCAAGCTTCCGCCAGTCCGCGGTGAATAGCGCCAGCGGTTTGGA
>CASFXO010000345.1 GCA_949298665.1 uncultured Lentisphaeria bacterium | reverse complement strand
CTTCCGCTTCTCCGCTGTCAACGGGAACGATCGTCACCGGATCGCCTTCGCCCAGCCGGGACCAGAGCGCTTTCGCATGACGGCGGGAGTTACCGCCGATGACGGCGTTGGCCGCGGCGAGAATCCGGGTGGTGGAGCGGTAGTTCTGTTCCAGTTTAATGATTTTCGCGCCGGGGAAATGCTCCGGGAAGTCCAGAATGTTGCTGATGTTCGCTCCCCGCCACGAATAGATGCTCTGGTCATCGTCGCCGACGACACAGAGATTGCGGCGTTCTCCGGCCAGCATTTTCACCAGCGTGAACTGAGCGTCGTTGGTGTCCTGATACTCGTCCACGAGGAGGTACCGGTATTGTTCGCGGTATTGTTCCAGCACCTCCGGAAATTCGGAAAAAAGCCGATGGACCAGCAGCAGCATGTCGTCGAAGTCGATCATGTTCTGCATTTCCAGCAGCGATTGATATTCCTCGTACAGCTGGCCGACGGTGAGTTCGAATTCAAACTCGGCGGCATTCCGGGCTTCCCGGGGGGTGAGCAGGCGGTTTTTCCAGCGGCTGATCATGGCTCCCGCTTCGGCGAGGGGGAAGCCTTCCCGGTTCAACCCCTGTGCCGCCGCCGCCTGTTTCAGCAGTCCCTGCTGGTCGGACTCGTCGGCGATGGTGAATCCCGGCAGATAGCCGAGCCGGACGATTTCCCGGCGCAGCAGCCGGACGCAGAAGGCGTGAAAAGTGCCGAGCGTGACATGACGTGCCGTCTCCGGCGTTACCAGCTGGGCCAGGCGTTCCCGCATTTCCCGGGCCGCCTTGTTGGTAAAGGTCAAACCGAGAATCTGTTCGGCCGGAATACCAGACGCCAGCATGGCCGCGATCCGGTAGGTGATCACCCGGGTTTTTCCGGTGCCGGCGCCGGCGAGTACCAGTACCGGCCCCTGATGGGTGGCCGCCGCCTCCCGTTGTTCGGGATTGAGCTGGGCCAGAATCTCCTCCGGCGTCATATCACCAGCGACGCCAGCTCAAATTGTCCGTTTCCGGCGAATGCCGCCGCCGCCGTGACCGGGTGTTCGAATTCGGCGAACACGCCGCCGTCGACCACATACCGGGCCGCCGCCGCCGCGTCGACGGCGTCGAAGGCGGGATCCTGAAACCGCGGATCGGGGGCATTGTGGCCGTAGGTCGACAGATGGAACGCCTTACCCGGCTCCAGCGGAAACTCCCGCACCAGGACCGCGTCTTTGCGGATGATGCCGAGGTAGCCGACCGGATCGGTCAGGTGTACCGCCGCGACGATGCGCGGGGTGTCCAGTTCGTCCTTCTCGTAATCCATGGCAAGCAGGCCGAGCGTCATGGCGTCGCGTACCGGCATGTTCATGGCGATCTTTTCCGCGATCGGATCGGTGTGGGAACCGTTGCTGACCACGGCGAATGCTCCGGCAAGCCGGATGCAATGGTAGGTGATGTAGGGATTTTTCTGCAGATCCGACTCGAATCCGCTCCGGGGCATGATGGAGACCTGCCGGTCGCGCAGTACCGCTTCCCGGTTCGGGAAGGAGCGTGAGGAGACCCGGTACATGGCCGCGTTGACGCCGGCCGGGGTGCGACCGATGGCCACGATTCGTCCCAGATACATGATGGGAACCGCCTTTCCTGATCGTTGTTTCAGATGATTCTGGTATATTCCGTATAATGTACACCGTCTTCCGGCAAAATCAATCGTCCAAAGAGCAGGTTATGGCTGCTGCTGCGGTTGCCGGACGAAGTCGCGCCATTCGTGCAGCAGGGTCGGCAGCGGATCTCCCGGCAGCAGCACCGGCAGCGCTTCCGGGTGCTGATGGCGGAACCAGGTACGCTGGCGGCGGGCCAGCTGGCAGGTGCGGGTGATGATGCGTTCGGCCGTTTCCTCCACGGTCCACCTGCCGGCGAGATGTTCGGCGATGACGGCATACCCGAGCGCCTGATGGGCGGTCGGCGTGTCCGGAAGACCGGCGGCCAGCGCGGCGGCGGCCTCTTCGATCCAGCCGTTCCGGAGCATGGCCCGGGTGCGTTCGGCAATCCGGAGCCGCAGCAGGTCCGGCGGCCATTGCAGGGTGCGGGCGAAGGTCCGGTACCGCAGGGGGCGGGGGCCGTGCTGAAGCTCCAGCAGGGAACGTCCCGTCAGCAATCGGACCTCCAGCGCCCGGATCAATTTCCGACGGCAGTCATGCCAGCGGGATTCCGCGGCGGGATCGAGTTCGCGCATCCGTGCCCGGAGTGCGTCGAAACGATCGTCCCGGTCATAGGTCCGGTCCAGTTCCCGTCGCAGTACCGGATCGGCGGGTAGGTCGTCCAGACCGTAGAGCAGCGCCTTGACGTAAAAACCGGTGCCGCCGACGACGATCGGAACCCGACCGCGGGCGCGGATGTCCGCAATGGCCGCGTCGGCCAGGCGCACGAAGCGGGTGACGTCGATCCGCTCGGACCAGTCGAAACAGCCGATCAGATGATGCGGCACCAGCGCCTGTTCCGCCGCCGTCGGCTGGGCGGTGCCGATCTCCAGACCGCGGTAGAGCTGCATGGAATCGGCGGAGACGATCTCCCCGTCCAATTCTCGGGCCAGACGCAGCGCCAGGGCGCTTTTGCCGGAGGCCGTCGGTCCGGTGAGGCAGAGCAGGGGTGCGTCGGAAATCATGACGGCCTCCGGCGTGGACGGCTCGACGAGAAACCGGGAAAAGGAAAAGATACGTACGAAAAACGGTTGTCTTTCCGGTAAACTTCGTGATCAGAATGCGGACTCATCTTGCACTTTCCATAAAAAGAATGGCCGGTTTGGGTCGCCACCGGTCGTGAACACCGTGATCGGGAGAACCTCTTCGGGGGGAGTCGAAGAACGCCGACCGAACAGGGGAACGGTCCGCGACCATATGGTGAAGGTAAAATACATCTTCTGCACCGAATATCAACACCTGAAAAACGGAAAAAACACTGGAAATGTTTGCTTTTTATGGGGATTCGTGGTATAATAGTATTATCCGTCGTTTGACGACGGCAATGATAGTCGGGGAATGGTTTTGAGTTGGATGGCCGGATGCTGCGGGGGGGGGCAGTGTGGAGTCCCGGTCTGCCGCAGCAGAGACCGGGAGACCCGGCACACAGATGGAGTGCGGAGACGGCGTCATGCTGGTTTTCATTCAGAAATACATCGGGCTTCTCATTTACCCCACCGTAGCCGCCGTGCTTTCGGCGTTCTTCACGTTTCTCTGCATCCGTCTGCTGCCGCGCCTCGGTTATCTGGACAAACCCGGAGGGCGGCATATTCATAAACGGCTGGTGCCGCGCGGCGGCGGGATTGCCGTGATTCTGGCTTTTTTTCTGGCGTTGGCCTTCCACGTGCTCGACAGCAGAAGCGGGGAAGGCGGCACGCTGCTGTTCTGGCGGCTGCTGCTGCCGGCCGTGCCGCTGGCGGTGCTCGGACTGATCGACGACCGCTGGGAGTTGAAGTCCTGGATCAAGCTGCTGGTGCAGCTGGGAGTGGTGCTGGTGGTCTGGTGGACCGGTCCGGAAGACTATGTGTTTTTCGGCTATGAGTTGCCCTGGTACGTTTCATTGCCGCTGACGGCGGGCTGGGTGATCATCATCATCAATGCGTTCAATCTGATCGACGGGCTGGATGGTCTGGCGTCCGGTCTGGCGGTGGTGTCGTCCGGTTGCATGGCGATCTGGTTTCTGATGGCGGGAGGGCATGTGCCGGAAGCGGTGGCCATGATGATTCTTGCGGGAGCGTGCCTCGGGTTTCTCCGATACAATTTTTATCCGGCGAAGATTTTTCTCGGGGATACGGGCAGCACGTTTCTCGGGTTGATTTTCGCCGTGATCGGGTTGTCGGCGATCGACCGGGCGGCGACGATCACCAGTCTGCTGCTGCCGGTGCTGGCCATCGGGGTGCCGATTTTCGACGTGGTGCTGGCGATCTGGCGCCGGAGTACCCGCAAACTGCTGGATCCCAATGCCGGCGGGATCATGGACGGCGATCAGGACCATCTGCATCACCGGATGCTGCGGGCGACCAAGAAGCAGACCACCACGGCCTGGCGGATGTATATGCTGGCATCCTTTTTCGCGGTGGTGGCGCTGCTGGTGATCCTGGTGCGGGATTCGGCGCCGGCGGTGGCTTACATCATTCTGCTGCTGGCGGTACTGATCGCGTTACGGCAGCTGGCGGTGGTGGAACTGTTCGACTCCGCCCGGTTGATCCGCAACGGGCTGGCCAAGCCGAAGCGGGGGATCCTGGTCAACATGGTGCATCCGTTCATTGATTTCGCCCTGATCGCCGTCTCCTACATGGTGGCCTCCTCGCTGGCTCTGGGCAGCTTTCACCATTTCAACGTTTTCGTGCTGTCGTTTGCGCCGCCGGTGCTGCTGCTCTGTTTTTCCGGGGTTTACCGGGTCTACTGGCTGCGGGCGGGGTTGAACAATTACTGGCATCTGGCGTCGATGGTGCTGCTGGGAACGCTGATCTCCAATTCCCTGATCATGTTGTTCTGCTTTCCGGAAGTGGATCAGATGACGCCGGATGTGATGCAGCGTCTGCTGGCCGGTTCATTGCTGTTTTCTCTGCTGGCGACAACGTTGATTTCACTGGAGCGTTTTCTGCTGCATTATGCGGAAGGGTTCTGGTTCCGGAAGCTGTCGCTCCAGTATCTGGCGCCGGAAAAATTGCAGCGGACCGCGATTTTCGGCGGCGGGCTGAACTGCCGGCTTTTCATCAATTCCCTGTATTGTTTCACCCGGAGCGAATGCCGGGAGAAGATCGTCGGCATCATTGACGACGACAGCGCGCTGCACGGTCTTCGTGTGTACGGATTCAAGGTTCTGGGCGGCTCGGAGGATATTGAGGAAATTTATCGGCGTCATCCGTTTGCCAAGCTGGTGGTGACCGCCGGGAACGCCCCGGCGGATTCCCTGCATCGGTTGGAATTTTTCTGCCGGGCGCACGATATTCGCTTTTCGGTCTTCCGGATATGTGAAACCACCTTGCCGCAGTTTCCGGTCGACGGCCCCGGGGCGCCGGAGTCGGAAGAAAACGTCGGCAATTCCTGATGGATCGCTTGAATGGGGCCGGAACCGCTCGCCATGAAAAAAAGGAAGATTGCCGTCATCGGAGCCGGATATCTGCAACTGCCCCTGGTCCGGAAAATTCGGGAGATGGGATACTCGCCGCTCTGTTTCGCCTGGCGGGACGGGGCGGTGGCGGCGGCTGAGGCGGATGGCTTCTTTCCGGTTTCGATTCGGGAAAAGGAGGAGATTCTGCGCCTCTGCCGGGAGCAGCGGGTTTCCGGCGTACTGACGGCGGCCTCGGATGCCGCCGTACCGACCGTGGCGCATGTGGCGGCGGGAATGGGTTTGCCGGGGCCGGATCCGGCGACGGTGCGGCAGTGGACGCACAAATTTGAGATGCGGCGGGTACTGGCCGCCGCCGGGTTGCCCTGTCCCCGTTTTCTGCTGCTGCGCAATGCCGCGGATGACGCGCATGCCGTCTCCGCCTTGTCTTTTCCGATGATCGTCAAGCCCTGCGACCGTTCCGGCAGTCTGGGCGTGAGGCGGGTGGATACAGGGGCGGAATTGTTTGCGGCGGCGGCGGCGGCGCGGGAAGCGGCGTTCAGCGGCGAGGCGATTGCCGAGGAATTCGTCCGCGGCCGGGAGGTGAGTGTGGAAAGCATTTCCGGGGGGGGACGGCATTATATTCTGGCGGTGACGGACAAGGTGACTTCCGGTGCGCCGCACTTTGTGGAACTGGCCCACCATCAGCCGTCGCTGCTGCCTGAACCGTGGCTGCGGGAATTGCGGCGGGGAACGGCGGCGGCGCTGACGGCGCTGGGACTGGTTTCCGGAGCGGCCCATACCGAATGGCTCGTCGGGGACGACGGGACATTGACGTTGACGGAAACCGGTGCGCGGATGGGCGGGGATTTCATCGGTTCGCATCTGGTGCCGCTTTCCTGTGGTTATGATTATCTGCGCGGGATCGTGGAGTGCGCGCTGGGGGAATTCACGCCGCCGGAGGAAGGCCGGACCGTCCGGCGCTGTGCCGGGGTCTGGTTTCTGAGTGCCGCGACCCCGGCGGTGCGGGAATACCTGACCGGGGAGCAGCGCGGGGAGTGGATCGTCGAGAGGAAAATCCTGCGGGAGCCGGACCCGGCGGCACTCGGTTCCAGCGCGGACCGGACGGGGTATCTGATTTACGCCTCGGAGCGGCGGCGGAATCTGCCCGGGACGGAGTGAAGGCAGCGCCGCACGGGAGGGGCGATCGGAACGGCGTCGATTGGAATGAAAAACGGCCTTTTCAGAATTCCTGTCGG
>CASFXO010000344.1 GCA_949298665.1 uncultured Lentisphaeria bacterium | reverse complement strand
CTCCATGATGTTGTCGCAGCGCAGCAGGACGCCCTCGGTCCGGGTGTAGCAGTCGAAACCGAAATTGCCGACCTTGATCAGCGGCACATAGGCCGCTCCCTCGTGGAGGAAGGCCTTGCCCACGTTCCAGAAAAAGCGGATGCGCCCCTGATAGGGATTGCGCCGGTCGATGTCCATCAGCCGCACCGGGATCTTGTAGCGGGCAGCCGACCAGGTTACGCCGTGGTCGTCGCTGTAGCGGAACACGAAATACCCCTGGCAGTCCACCCGCCAGCTGGTCCCGTAAAACGGCGGTCCCGGATCGGCGATCACGCCGCGCAGATTGTCCTCATTGTAATTGTAAAAGGCGAAGATCCGGCCCGACGGCACCTTCAGCAGCACGCCGTAGGCGGATTCCGGATCGTCGGTGCTCTCCAATTCGTTCCGGTCCACCCACGTGCGCCCCTGATCGCGGGAGCGCATGGTGATGACGTGCTGTCCCGGACGGCCTTCGCTGCCGGGGCCGGTGGTCACGCAGCAGAGCCAGGCGCCGTCACCGGTTTTGATGAAGTAGGGTTGATCCGTGTAAAGTTCCGACGGCATGATCCGCCCTTCCTCGAGATTGCGCCAGTCCTGGTGATCCTGTGTGAACATGGTGTACCCCTTCCCGAAATTGATATACAAACCGATATACGCATGATTTCGAAAATCGATTCATTTATTATAAGTTTACACAATCTGCCCGGTATTGTCAACTGCTTGCATAACAAAAATAAACATTTTTTACAACTCGTTGCGAAGCGATATACTGATATACATATTTTTATCATGTTTTTTGTGAAACACCATTGACATCCATCCGCAAATATTTTATAATAGACACGAAGAACCAGCAACCGCAGGGAGTCGTCAGAATGATGGATCAGCACATGTCCGACCGCATCGCCCACGCCATCGCGGATGACATTATCCGGGAAAAACTGCCGGTCGGCTCCCGGCTGCCGTCGCTGCGGGAACTGACCACCCGCCACCAGGTCTCCTACGTCACCATTCACAAGGCGCTGCGGAAACTCCAGTCCGAACGGCTGATCACGCTGCGCCCCGGCAGCGGCTCCTTCATCGCCGAAGGCTTCAGCATCAACGCGGTCAACGCCGCCTTCAGCGACAATACCCTCACTTCGCCGCGTCAGCGCCGCATCGGCGTCCTGCTCCCGGTCTGGGTGGACAAGGGCGGCAAGACGGCGGTTTACGATGTGATCGACAGTTTCTGCGAACGCTGCTCCAGCCACGACTGGCGCATCGAACTGATCACCCCCGGCATTCATGAAATCAATTCGCCGGTGCTGAGCCACAAGATTCTGGCCAAGCATTTCGACGGGTTCGTCTGGCTGACGCCGCTGGCGCTGCACCACTGGATTCTGGAACAGATCTCGGAACAGCTGGACTGCATGGTGGTTTCGGAGCGCCCCTTCGAAAAAATCGGCATCACCACCGTCCATCCCGATTATTACCAGCTGGCGCGCGACGCGGTCCGGCTGTTCACGGAGCGGGGCCACCGGGAACTGATGTGCTTCTGCGGCCAGTATTACGACGTGTGGACCGACCCGTACACGGATATGATGCTTGACGCGCTGCGCGTGGCTGCGGACGAGGCCGGACTGAAATTCGACGATTCCTGTTACCGGCAGGTGTTTCCGATGCCGGACCGGGAGGCGGAGGCGATCATCCGGGGATATTTTGCGGACCATCCGGAGAAGAACGCGATCTTCTGCATGCACAACAACCGGCTGCCCATGATCATTGCCGCCCTGAGACAGCATCATCCGGAGCTCAACGACGACGCGGTCACCATTGTGGACAACTGTTACAAATCCACA
>CASFXO010000343.1 GCA_949298665.1 uncultured Lentisphaeria bacterium | reverse complement strand
TAACCAACTGAGCTAACCCGCCCCAAAACGGTGTAATCATAAAATAGACCGTCTTCAGAGAAAAGCAAGCGGCAAATTTCACTTTTTCCGGAAATTTGCCGCCTGCGGTAAACGGAACATCGATGTACTCACGGTTCCGGTGAAATGATGCCCATCAGCCGGGAGATCTTTCGCGGGATTTCGGTATTTTCGTAAGTTCCGGAAAACGTTTCCGCGCCGGGGCCGATGGCCATGACCGGAACCGGCGCCGGCGCATGACCGCGGGTCGTCCAGCGAATACCGAATTCCCGATCCCGCCGCGCCTGCTGAAATGCGGTGATCCGCGCCGCGTTCGGCAGCTCTTTCTTGCCGCTGGCGATCAGTTGTTCCAACGCTTTTTTCTCCGCTTCCTCGCCCACTTCCTGCTGCAGCTCAGCCAGCAGTTCGCGGATATCGGCGTCGGCGGTGGGGGAGGCTTTCAGCACTTTTGCGTAAAACTGATGCGTGCGGCGGTCCTTGAGCAAGTCCGGCGAAATCGGTCCGGCCAGTTGCGGGGCGCCGGTATTGTGATCGGCGGTTACGACGATCAGCGTTTCCTCCGGGTGCGCATAAAAGAAGTCCAGCGCCTTGGTGACGGCCGCGTTGAATTCCCGGACCTCGCCGATGGTCGCCACAGCGTCGTTGGCGTGCGCTCCCCAGTCGATCCGGGCGCCTTCCACCACGATCAGAAATCCGGCCGGATGATCGGAAAGCAATTCAATCGCCTTGCCGGTGTAATCCGCCAGCCGGGGAAATTCCGCGGGGTTGCTGATGTCGGCGGCGTAGTTTTCCCATTTGTGCGTGGCCACTACCGGGAGATCTTCCGGGGAAAGTTTTTGCAGTTCCTCCCGGGTCGTCGTCAGCGTGTAATCGACGTCGCGCAGGGCCTGTTCCACTTCAGCCCGCGTTTCATCTCCGGCGGTGAAGCGGCTTCCCGCCAGATAATCGAAGGTGCAGACCGGAAGCCAGCGGGCGATTTCATCATACTTCTTGCGGCTGTCGCTGTGTGCGTAGAATGCGGATGGCGTGGCGCCGTTCAGCGCGTCGCTGGTGATGATCGCCACCGCGCGCCCCTGGAATTTCGCCAGTTTGGCGATGGAGTCGACATACGTGCCGTCCGGGAGCATGGCGACGCGCCCGTTCCGGGTTTTCACTCCGCAGGCAAGCGCGGTGCCGGCGGCGGCGGAATCGGTGGTGGTGCCTTCGACGTTGCCGGTCCGGGCGGTGCCGCGCCAGGGAAGGGCGTCCAGCGCGGCGGTGGCGGCCACGGCTTTGCCGGTATCCCGGGTCATGGCGAGGTGTTCGAAGCCCATGCCGTCCCCTATGAAGTAAAAGATGTATTTCAATGGCGGCGGCGCCGGTGCCCGTTCCGGGGTGTTTTCCGCGGCTCCGGACAGAATGGCCATGCCGGCTGCGATCAGCAGCATAACGAGAATTTTTTTCATATCAGACTCCGGTCAGCAATATTGAGGATCGACAGTTGCGAGGGCTCGTTCAGTTGGTTCCGTTCAGTTTTTCCCGGAGGAACGCGGCACGGTTGGAGGTGATGACATCCACTCCGAGCTGCCGGTAGCCCTGCGCCGCTTCCGGATCGTCGACGGTCCAGACCTGCAGCTCCAGTCCCGTCCGGCGGACGGCGGCGACGCTTTCCTGATCATCGGGAGGCAGCGCGCCGAGGTCCAGGCCGGAGGCGCCGATTTTGCGGGCCGTTTCCAGGCCGCGTTCCAGCAGTTGCCGCCGTTCAGCGGGCGTGTCCGCCTTCAGCGAAAGCAGCAGGCTGCGGCGGTATTGCGGCAGGCATTTCCCGGCGTACTCCAGCAGCGGGGCGTCGAAGGCGATCAGGCGGACGCGATCCGGGGAGGGCGCGTATTTTTTCATGATCGGCGTCACGGCGTCGACCAGGGCCGGATCACTGCCCTTGAGCTCGATGAAGAGGTATTTGTCCTTCGGCGCGGCGGCGAGAAGGTCTTCGAAGCGGAGCATTTTTTCCCCGGCGAATTCCGGACCCTTGTGGCGGCCGAAATCAACCTTTTCCAGTTCGGCGGCGGTCATGTCCCGGATGTTCCGGTCGATGCCCGCGATGCGTTTGAGGTTGCCGTCATGGACGACGATGACCTGATGATCCGCGGAAAGCTGCAGGTCGCACTCGATGCCGTCGGTATTGCGTTCCCAGGCGAGGAGAAAGGCCCGCATGGTGTTTTCCGGGGCATCGCGTGATTCGCCCCGGTGGGAGATCAACAGCGGTTCGTCGGTTGCGGACAACTGGAAGGAGGCAGTCAGAATCAGGCTCATAATCAGAATTCCCGGGTGCATGAGAGAAACTCCATTGTTAGACAATAAACGAATAAAATAATATAGCCGAACCATCCTCAGAGTCAAATTTCCGGTGCAGGAAACCTCGCTGTAACGGAGAAGTCTCCGCTTTTTCGTTTGCGAAGTGATCGAATCCGGGGTATATTCCAGACCGGAATTAGAACCCAAGACAGGATGGATGGTATGGAATTGCAGTTGAATCGTCCGCTGGTGATTTTCGACCTGGAAAGCACCGGCGTTACCCCTAACCGGGACCGCATTGTCGAGCTGGCGGTTCTGAAGATTTTTCCGGACGGCTCCCGGCAGTCGGCCGTGCGCCGGGTCAATCCGGAGATGCCGATTCCCCCTTCGGCCACGGCGATCCACGGGATTTCCGACGCGGACGTCGCCGACTGCCCCACATTCGGGGTGATTGCGGCCAATCTGGCGCGCTATCTGGAGGGATGCGATCTCGGCGGCTACAATATCGTCAATTTCGACATTCCGATGTTGCAGGCGGAATTTCAACGGGCGGGGGTGCCGTTCAGCATGGACGGGCGCAAGGTTGTGGATGTCTATCAGATTTTCTGTAAACTGTTTCCGCGGACGCTGACGGCGGCGTACAAGTTTTTCTGCGGAGGCGAGCTGGAAGACGCGCACAGCGCCGATGCCGATACCGCCGCGACCTGGGAAGTGCTGCTCGGTCAGCTGGCCCGGCACCCGGAACTGCCGCGCGGACTGGAGGAACTGGCGGCTTTTTCGGATATGACCGATCCCGACGCGCTGGACCGGACACGTCGCTTCAAATGGCGGGACGGGGAGGTGGTGGTCAATTTCGGCAAAAATTCC
>CASFXO010000342.1 GCA_949298665.1 uncultured Lentisphaeria bacterium | reverse complement strand
CGAGCAGCAGCGCCTTGCCGGAGGAGGGCAGGGCAAAGGCTACTTCCCGCGCGGTCGGCTGTCGGGCGTCGCCGAATCCGACCAGATAGTCTTTAAGACGAACGTTCACGCGCCCCCGGCTGTCCTCAAGAACGGCCTCCGGCGCGGGGGCGTTGCCCTCCTGAATCGGCAGGACCACCAGGAAGCGCGATGCATCTTCTCCGTTCGCAGCGGTAATTTCCGTGCGGCTGCCGTCCGCCCCGACGGAGGCGGGATAAGGCGGCGGCAGGACCACGCCGTCGAAGGTGTGAGCGTCTTGACCGGAATGAATCGAAATCTGCGCCTTCCGCGGCAGCAGCGGCAGGATGGCGAGTTTGCCGGTGCGCGCGTACGGCGCCTGACGGACGGTCCAAACCCCATCCTGCTGTTCCGGGCTGGTCAGCGTGGTCAGCTGAAAGACCGGCCGGATGCGGGCGGCAGCGGGGGCCAGACGATCGAAAATCAGCAAGGCGGCCGGCGTGTCCGGCGTACCGAAGTTGAGGAAAACCGCACTCCGTGTGTACTGAGTTACCCGCCCGGGATAGGCGGCGGCGAGGTCGCTTTCGAGGAACGCCCAGAGCGGCCGGTTCGAATCCGGACCGGCTCCCTGCCGGAGCGTGTGGCCGATCTGGTGGCGCGGATCGCGGAGTTCCTCTTCCAGCGTGGAGGGACCGCCCCAGCCGGGAACCTCCTGGGTGCCGCTGTTGACGGTGAACTGACTGCCCATGGCAAGTTTTTTCTGCTCGGGATCGATCAGGCGCAGGACGGAATGCGAGAGGGAACTCTTGGCGAAGTTCCAGTCATAGGCGGTGCCGTAGTAATTGTATTGCCCGAGATCGACCGCCAGCAGTCCCCGGTAGTAGATCTGAAACGCGCCCGCATCCAGATGCTGATGGTTGCGGTAATGGACGCCGCCGCCGTTGACCATGACGACCACGTCGTCGGCGTTCCGGCCGGTATTCCAGCCGGTCCTGGCGATCATCCCGGGGCGCGGTTCGCCGAAGAATTTCACCAGCGGCAGATCGTCCCGGCGGGGATCCGGTTTCAGATTCGGATCGTGAAAGAGCAGATAGAGCACCGGGTCGGCGTATTTCGCGGGATCCGGACAGAGACCGGTGAATTCCGCCTGGATTTTCGCATCCGGCCAGAGGGCGGCGGCCAGCAGGTTCATCTGCGCGTTGCCGTAATAGCGCTCCGTGAAGGTGGCATCGCCTTCGGTCAGAATGCCGCCGACGGGGGTGCGCAGGTAAATCCAGTAATACGGCACTTTACCGGTTTCCTCCGGCAGCAGGTCCAGTCCGAAGGTCCGGCGGAAGTGGGCCACTGCGACCAGATCCCAGCTGAAGCGGTAGCTGCCGTACCCCGAGCCCTGATGGTGGCGCCCGGCCCTGGCCAGCTGCGCCTTGGCCGGAGCGTAAATTTCCCGGAAGGCGTAAGCCAGATACTGCCACGGCAGCGGATCTTCATCATAGACGGCAATGGCCATGGCCAGCAGGTCCCGGCTCATCTGGGCTTCATTGGCGTGTCCGACGGTAACCGGTTCCAGGAACGGCGGCCAGCCGGTCTCCATGCCTTCGGCGAGGAAGAGGAAGCGTTCCCGGAAATCTTGGCGTTCGGCGTCGGTCATCAGCGGGCGGCACCAGTCGTAGACGAGTGCGCCGGTGTAAATCGTTTCGCCGGTGGCGCGGCAGATGTCCTGGCCGTTGCCGAGGTTGACGGCGGTCAGATAACGGTGTGCGAGTTCGACGGCTTCCCGGCCGATTTTCCGGTCGTTCCGGACCAGATAATGGAAGGCTTTGGCCCGGATGGCTGCCAGAAGCTTGGCATTGTACCCGGTTTCCCGGGTAGTCGAGGGGGTGAAGTCAAACGGCTTTTCGGCCACGGTGCGCACCGCGTTCCAGACGGCGGCATGATCGGCGTGTTCCAGATTGGCGCGCACCTTTTCCAGCGAGGCCGGGTCGATCAGCAGCCGGGGATGGCGCTGCGGCGGCGTCAAATCGGGGCGGTATTGCCGGGCCGCCTCCGGCAGCGGGAAGACGACCGGCCGGAAAATCAGTTTTTCGATGGTCACGTCCGACGGGATGTCGGTCAGGCGCAGTTCCCGCGGTTCCCGGCCGAAGGCGATCCGTTCGATTTCCAGCTGGGAGCGCTGCTGCGTCGGCAGAATGATCCGGCGACGCATCGGGACGCCGTTGTCGAGAATCAGTCGGGCGAAATGCGTGGTGCCCGCCTTGGGGGTCGAGGCGCGCAGATACAGCCGGTAATTGCCGGGCGCGGGGGCCTGCACCTGATAACGGTGTTCGGCATTGGGGGATAATTCAAAAGCCTTCGGCTCCCCGGCCGGGGCGACGGCGGTGAGCAGAGCCAGGGCGGTGGCAAGCATTGTTTTCATGGTTCTCCTTCAAAATGTTCAGGTGCGGGAAATGTTTCGGAAAACGACGCCATGCCGCCTGACGGCAAAGCCATGGCGCCGGAGAATATAGGTCGAAACGGGTGTTTTGTCAATAGCGGTCCCAGTAGCACTCCGGTTTGCCGATGCCGGGATTGTAGAAGGGCGAACGCAGATAGGGATCGTAAATGCCGGTGATCGCCGTCCCGGCTTCGATCGGCTGGCCGTGGGCGATGGCGACATGGCCGTCCGCCCAGGCGACGTTCGCCTGACCGCCGTGGCGCATCATCGGCGCCCCCTTGTTGGTGGTCAGGTAATCCTCGACCATGGCGTACCCGCGGGTGGTGATATTGGCCGGAGCGCAGTCGACGAAGGCGATGGTCTGGGAGGGGCGTTTGACGCCGCCGATTTTGACCGGATTTCCGGCGATCGAGGTGATGCCGCCGGTGCCGCCGTAACGGCTGCTGGAACCGAGATGGCGGTAATTGTAGCCGTAGTCGATCAGCATGGTGGCGGAACCGGTCCAGGCGCCGTTGATGCGGATGTTCCGGTAGTCCTCGGAACTGTCGTTCTTGTTGGCGGGACAGTAGAGCGTGACCAGGGATTTGCCGCGCAGCTGGTAGTAGCCGCAGACGCCGAAGGTGCCCGGCCAGTAGTAGGTCAGTCCGTCCCGGATCTGGGCGTACGGGACCATGTAGTCGTCGAAGTCGGCATTGTAGAAATGCGCATTGGTGCCGACCTGTTTGAGGTTGCTTTTGCAGTTGGCGTTCTGGGCGGCGGCGCGGGCCTTGTTCAGGCTCGGCAGCAGCATCGACGCCAGAATGGCGATGATCGCAATGACCACCAAGAGTTCGATCAGCGTGAACGTTTTTTTCATGGCTTTGCTTCTCCTGTTTGATGTGGATGAAATGGGACCCGTTTTAATTATAGGGAAAAACATCGAGAAAAACAAACCCGCCGGGAGATGATCCGGCATTTTGATACGATCAAATTGAATCCATATGAATCAAAACGGTTCCTGATGCTTGCAATTCGGGACAACAGGGGGCAAATTGAAGAAAAGCATCGAATGGGTATCCGTTCATCATTGCCGGAGGAGTTGATAGTCATGCGTCTATGGTGGTTGTATGGAGTGTTGCTGGCCGCGATTCCGGCGGCCTGGTCCGCGCCGATCCGGATCGGGTTGAAATCAACGGATGTTGCCGTTTCCGCGGCCCGCCGTCATTCGGAGCGGGTGCGGATGGTGCAGCAGGAGGGCTTTCCGGAGGGCGCGGCGACGCTGGCGGAAGGTGCGGCGCCGCTGCCGGAAACCGGAGACGACCGGACGGCGGACCTGACGTTCGAGATCCGGGCGGAAAAGCCCGGAAGGTACCTGATCAGCGCGGTTACCGCCGTGGATGATTACGGCCGGAGCCTGATTCCGAAATGGAAGCGCACGACGCAGGATTTCAGTGTCAAAATGTGGTTTGACGAGGGGCGTCCCACGCATCGCACCGCTTTTTCACCGTGGCTCAAGGCCGGGGCGAACCGGACTGCTCTGGGGCGTTTTCAGTTGACCGGCAGGACGCAGCGGCTGCATCTGCAGCTGCCGCGGGGCGTGCGGTTGATGCGGTTGATTTTCGCGCCGTATCCGGTTCCTGCCGTGCCTGCGGCGGCGCTGCGGTACCGGCCGGTGATCCGTCCGGATATGCCGCATCCCCGGCTCTGGGTCAACGCCGCCGTACTGCCGGAGCTGCGCACCAATCTGGGAAAAGGCGAACACCGGAAGTTGTATCAGGCGTTGAAGCAACGGGCGCAGGCGCCTTTCCGTTTCGCTCCGGAACCGGCGGGAACGGTGCTGCCGGACGCCGCGCTGGAACAGGCCGCCATAGAGAAGGCATTTGTCTACCTCATGGAGAAAGACCGGAAAACCGGCAGCGAAGCGGTGGATCTGATCACCCGCTACCTTGACCGGGTGGAATTCGGCAACATGCTGGACGTCGCCCGGGAAATCGGCGCCGCCGTCTACGCAACCAGTCTGGTTTACGACTGGTGTTACGATCTGTTCACTCCGGTGCAGCGGGACGGACTGCGGCGCCGGATGCTGGAGCTGGCATCGGAAATGGAGGTGGACTGGCCGCCCTTCCGGCAGGTGATCGTCAACGGCCACGGGAACGAATGGCAGATGACCCGGGACCTGCTGGCCATGGCGATCGCGGTTTACGACGAGGATCCGGAGCCGTACCGGTATTTGTCCTATCAGGTGCTGGAGGTGCTGCTCCCGATGCGGCGTTTCGAATATGTGTCGCCCCGGCACAATCAGGGAACGAATTACGGGTATCTGCGGTACGGCTGCGACCTGCATGCGGCGTGGCTGATGGAGCGCATGGCGAACCGGCCGGTGTTCGATCGGAATCTTTTCGATGTGATCGATTTCTGGACGTATATGCGGCTTCCTGGGAACGACATTCTGCCGTGCGGGGACGGCCGCATTCAGGGCCGTTACTGGTGTTATCCGCTGACCACCATGCTGGCGCAGGCGGGCAGCCGTTCCGCACAGGTGAAGGGGGAGATGGTCCGGCAGAAGAGTCTGGAAAAATTTCCGATGATGGCGCTGCTGTTCAATGATCCCGACCAGACGCCGGACGAAAGTTTCGACACCATGCCGCTGACCCGGGAATTCGGTCCGGTTCTCGGCGGGATGGTGGCGCGCACCGGTTGGGATCTGTCGCCGGAATCAGGAGACGTCATTGCGGAAATCCGCGGCGGGGGGTATCATTTCGGTAATCATCAGCACGCCGACGCGGGGGCGCTGCAGCTGTATTTCCGGGGGCATCAGATTGTGGATCTCGGGCAGTACCGGTTTTACGGGACGCCTTACGATTTCGGGTTCAACAAACGGTCGGTCGCCCACAGCATGATGCTGATCCGCGATCCGGACGAAACCTTTGAGAACAGTTCCGTCAACGACGGCGGCATCCGGTTCAACCAGCGGTTGCCGCTGACGCCGCGCGAGGTGCGGGAAAAACCGTATTTTCAGCATGGCGCCGTGGTGTCGGCGGCGTTTGGACCGGACCGGATGAAGCCGGAATACAGTTATTTCAGCGTGGATCTGACCGCCGCTTACGCGCCGAAGGTGAAGCGGTACGTGCGCAGCTTCCTTTTCTGGAATCTGAGCTCTTCCGAGCGGCCGGCGACGGTGATCCTGCTGGACCGGGTATGGTCCGCCCGGGCACAGTGGCGGAAGTTCTGCCAGTTCAATACCGCGGGTCCGGTGGAAACGGAAGGCGACGGTTTCCGCACCTCCAACCGCAACGCCGGCGGCGAAGGCGTCGTGCACCTGTTTCCGGTGCTGCCGGAGGCGACGGAGCGGACGGCGGAAATTTTGTCGGGGGTCGATTCGATGAATGTTTTCGGAACCCGGCTGACGCCGCCAAATCCCGATCTCTGGACGGCGAAAGGGACCCGGTTGATGATTGCGCCCCGCCGGGAATCGGAGGATGATCTCTTCGTTCACGTACTGCAGATGACGGCGGCAGGGACGGCGCCGCTGCCGGTTCGGTCCGACCGGGAGAAAGAGCGGTTGCTGCTGATCATCGGGGACCGGGCGGCGATTTTACACTGTGATGGAGAGCTGTTCCGTTCCGGGATTGGCTGGAATCTGCCCCCGGGGCGGGATTCGTACCGGCTGACGGTAACCGGCCTCGCGCCGGGAGAATGGCGGCTCGCCGCGGACGGCGGGAAGGGAACCCCGGTTACGGTGGAAAAGGGCCGGAACTGTGCGGTCTTCACCGTGCCTTCCGGGGCCGGACGTCTGGAATTCGTGCAGGCGAAGTAACCGGGGGAAGGAAAATCATGGCGTTTCTGCTGCCGCCACGTCCGCGCAAGGCCGCGGAATTGATCCAGTTTCTGGAAGGGAAGATTGTCTCCGGTCAGTTTCCCGCGGGACACCGGCTGCCGCCGCTGCGGCAGTTGCAGGCTGATTTCCATCTCAGTTACAGTACGGTGCAGCGCGGCATTGCCTATCTCTGTTCCAGAGGTCTGCTGGAAAAATCCGGCCGGGACATTCTGATCGGTCGGGAAAGCGGTGGACGGTCCCGGAAAACGATCCGACAGATCGCCGTGTATCTGTTGCCTTACCGGCTCAGACAGCGTGCGGGGCTGTATCTTTCAGTGTTGCAGGGAATTCAACAATCAGCGCTGGAGAAGGGGTATTCGGTGCTGGTGGATCCGCTGGAACCGGAGGGCGACCATGTGGCCCGTATCCGGGAAAGTTCCACCCGGGCCAGCGGTATTGTTCTGTTGCTGGAATATGATTCCTTCATTTCGGAGTACCCGTTGCTGCAACCGACGGTGGGGGGGCAGATGGTGCAGGATTTCGGAGGGCGGATTTCGCTGGTGGACGTCGATCCGCTCAATACGGCGGAACAGGCGACGGCTTTTTTCCGGCAGCGGGGCATGAAGAAAATGCGGGTTTTCGCTACGCAGCTGCCCAGCTACGAGATTCGCGCGGAAATTTTCATGCGGCGCTGGCGCCAGGAGACGGGGGTCATGCCGGAATTGTTCATGCACGGCCGAGGGGAGTCGACGCATGAAGTGGCGTTCACGCCGGACACGGGGCATTTCTTCACTTCCGACAATCTGCTGCAGGTGTATTGCGAGCGTTACACCGAACGTTTTCCCGGGCGTTCGCTGCCGGCGGACGCCTGCGTGCTGGGCGTGGACGGGAAACGGTTGATGATGCCTGACTTCGCGACGTTTCCCACCATCGCGGTGGACTGGCGGGAAATCGGCCGTGCCGCTTTTGAAGAATGCTTTACTCTGATCGAACACCCGGGGCGGCCGCGGCGGCGCATCTGGATGCCGGGGACACTCCGGCTCGACTGATGCCGGGCGCTCAGGCGAAATCGGCGGTGTCTTCCGGGCCGATCGGCTCATACGGGCCGGGCTTGACTTCCAGAATGACGGAAGGCCGACGTACCCGGTAGAGATGCCATTGGCCGGCGGGAATTTCCAAAGCGGAGCAGGCACCGTCCGGCGAAAGGACATGGCGTTCGATTTCCCGACCGTCGTTGTCGAAAAAAACGGCTTCGACCTCCCCATGCAGCAGCGTGAACAGTTCCCATTTCGTGCGGTGGCGGTGCGTGGGGAAAACCGTGTCCGGCATGGCGCCGATCAGCAGACGCTGAATGGGGTCCTCCAGGGTCGGATGAAAGTTGTGATGGGAGCGGCGGCGGGGGCTGGCCGCCGCCTGCTCAAGCATGTCGGCGATGAGTTCCCGGGTGACGCATTTCATAGTGATTTATTCCTGAATGAATGAGGTTTTGTGCTTGCAAAGAGGCGCGATCCGGCATATTGTAACCCGTGAACAATGAGAATGCAAACGGGAAGTTGTTTTTTCAGGACGATGAGCAGGGAAAAGGGAAACGGTGCCGGACGAGCCGGCGGAGGGGAACCGCGGCGGTTCAAGGTGCGGCATGTGTTTTTCTGCGCCTTTGCGCTGATGCTGGTGCTGGCGATCATTTCCTATTCCCCGGGCGACATGGACGCGCTCGGCGGGGGCACGGACGCCCCGCCGGAAAACTGGATCGGAAATCTCGGCGCGCATCTGGCTTATGCGCTGTTCATCTGCTGCGGATTTGCCGCGTATCTGTTTCTCGGGCTGCTGCTGCTGGGGATGTTCCGTTCGTTCCTGCCGGAACGGGGACACCGGGGCCGGTTTCTCGGCGGCGCGGTGTTGATGATGCTGGGGGCGATGCTGCTGTTCGCCATCGCGCCGGAAACCTTCGCCGAGCTGACCGATCGGTTCGGGCTCGGCCGGGCGGAGACGCCGCGCCAGGCACTGCCGGGAGGCGTGATCGGACAGTTTTTCGCCGCGCCGCAGGTGGAGAATCCGCCGCTTCCCGAAGGCTGGCTGCGTCGCCTGATCGGTCCGATCGGGACCATGGTGACGGGCTGGACATTGTTGCTGGGCGGTGCGGTGATGATTTATCTGGCGGATTTCCACCGACTGGTGGCGGCGCGGCTGGCCCGGCAGGAAGAGGCCGGGACCGAAGCGGTTCCGCGCAGCCGGGTGGAGGCGCTGGCCGCCGCCATGGACCGTGAAGAGCCTGTTGCGGTTTCGCCGGTTGCGTCGCCGTCGGCGGCCGCTCCGGCGACGGCGCCGGTTCCGGCGCCGAAGCGGGGCGGCGGTTTCCTGGGCGGGGTCCGGGCGGCGCTGGAGGCCCTGAAGCGCAGCCATGCCGCCGAAGAGACTGCGCCGGAAGCGGCTTCGGCGCCGCTGGAGCCGGAAATGGAGGAAACGCCGGAGCTGCCGGAGATTCCGCCTGCGCCGTCCCTGTCGGCGGTCGCCGCGGGCACGGAGGCGGGCAAGCGAAACAGTGCGGATCCGGATACCCGGATCGTTGAGGAAGGGAAGCGCGGCCGGGTGCCGTTGTTCGGGAGTTACACGCTGCCGCCGATCACCATGTTGAGCAAGGGGGCGGAGGCCGCCGGAGAGAACATCGAGTCGATCGTCCGCTGCCGGGAAATTCTCCAGCGGACGCTGGACAACTTCAAGGTGGACGGCACCGTGGTCAATCACATCAGCGGACCGCGGGTGACCCGGTACGAAATTCAGCTGGCGCCCGGCGTCAAGGTGGAAAAGGTCGTCAATCTCGAATCCAACATCGCCATGGAGCTGGAAGCGCAGAGCGTGCGCATTCTGGCGCCGATTCCCGGTCGGAACGTGGTGGGGGTGGAAGCCCCCAACAGCCGTGCCGAAGCCGTATTCATGCGTTCGGTCATGGAGTCGAAGCAGTGGCAGGAAACGTCCGCGGAAATTCCGATTGTGCTGGGACGCGACGTGGCCGGAAAACCGGTCATTCTGGATCTGGCCAAGGCGCCCCACCTGCTGATCGCGGGCGCCACCGGCAGCGGGAAGAGCGTCTGCATGAATACGTTGATCATGAGTCTGCTGTTCCGTTTCCGGCCGGACGAACTGCGGCTGATTCTGGTGGACCCGAAAGTGGTGGAACACGAGGCGTACCGGACCCTGCCGCATCTGATCACGCCTGTGGTCAACGACCCGCGCAAGGTGCCGATCGCCCTGCGCTGGGCGGTGGCGGAGATGGAAAAGCGGTACCGGATTCTCGCCCGGGCGGGGGTGAAACATCTGCGCGGCTACAACGCCCGGACGCTGCCGCCGGAACCGGTGCTGGACGACGACGGGCTGCCGATTCCCGACACGCTGCCGGTGCTGGTGGTGATCGTGGACGAGTTGGCCGACCTGATGATGACCGACGCCCGGAAGGATGTGGAAACCTCCATCGCGCGCATTGCTCAGAAAGGACGGGCGGCGGGGATTCACATCGTCATTGCCACGCAGCGGCCGAGCCGCGAAATCGTAACCGGCGTCATTCGCGCCAATCTGCCGACGAAAATCGCCTTCATGGTCGGCAAGCGCGTGGACAGTCAGGTCATTCTCGACCAGAACGGGGCGGAGACGCTGCTGGGCAAGGGGGATATGCTGTACCTGCCGCCGGGTAGCGCCGGACTGGAACGGATCCAGGGGGCGATGGTGGACGACAACGACATCAAGAAGGTGGTGGAGTTCGTCTCCGCCCAGGCACCGCAGCAGTTCAACGCCCAGGTGATGGCCGAGGGCGAGGAGGCGGACGGCGCGGACGGTGCGGACGACGAAGAAGATATGGATGCGGAAGATTTGCGCGACATCGCGCCGCTGGTACGCAAATACCTCCGGCCCGGGGACGGGGACAACGTCCGCAAGGCTCTGGAAATCATTATTATGGAACGGAAGGCGAGTACCAGTTACCTGCAGCGCCGTCTGGGCATCGGGTATAACAAGGCGGCGGAATTGATCGATCTGTTTGAGGCGCGGGGCATAGTCGGGCCGCCGCTGCCCGGAGGAAGCAAACGGGAAATTCTGATTTTTGATGAAATAGAGGGATAAATTATGGAAGACACGCAGGATCAGGCGCGGAAGGATTCGCTGCCGTTGTTCGACGATGCTCCGGAAAAAACGCCCGGAACAGCGGCCGGGGCCGTGTTGCAGACGGTCGGGAATGTCGCGGTGCCCGCTTCCATTCCGCTGCCGGGAATACGCGGCGACGCGGCGGCGGTTTCCGGGGAGAAGGCGACTGCGGCGGACAGTACGGCGGTGCCGCCTCCGGCGCCGGAACGGGTGCCGGTACCGGTGCTGAAACCGGCTCCCCGTTTTCAGGCGGGAGAGAACGGCGGACAGGCGGGATTCGGACGCTATCTGCGGGAATTGCGAATGCAGCGTCGTCTGAGCGTTTCGGAAGTGGGCGAAGCCACGAAGATCCGCAGTATTTACATTGAGGCGATCGAGGAGGAAGATTATGCTTCCCTTCCGCCGGTGGTGTATGTGCTGGCTTACGTCAAGACGCTGTGTGCGTTTTACGGTCTGGACGAAGCGTTGACGGAATCCCTGACGGTGGACATCCGCCAGCGTCTGGAATACGAGGCGCCGGGCGATCCTTCGAAATCCGTGGTGGACATGGAATTGTCCGAGGAAAACCCGATTCTGCTGAAGCGGATTCTGCTGGTGGCGGGTGCCGGGGTGTTTCTGGTGACGGTGGCGCTGACGCTGCTGGTGCTGGCGCTTACGTCGGATTCGAATTCGGGGACGGTCACGCCGACGGGCGGGGCGCCGACTCCGCTGGATGAAAAACGTCTGCTGGAAATGCAGCCGCAGCCTGCGCTGGAGGTGGTGGCGCTGCCGCCCGATCCGGTGCGTTGAGCGGGATATTGGAAAAACGCCGAATCGTGTGCTATAGTAAAGCATTATGATGAAAGTACTGTTGATCAACGGTCCGAATCTGCAGCTGCTGGGCAGACGCGAACCGGACATTTACGGCACCGTCACGCTGGATGACATCGTGGCGGCGCAACATGCGCTGGCCGCGGAGCTGGGATTGGAACTGACGGCGTTTCAGTCGAACAGCGAAGGCGGGATCGTAAGCCGGATCGGAGCGGCCATGAGCGATGGAACGGACGGCATTCTGATCAATCCGGCCGCTTACACGCATACCAGCGTGGCGATCCGGGATGCGCTGGCCGCAGTCCGGCTGCCGGCGGTGGAGATTCACCTGAGCAATGTGAACGGCCGGGAGGAATTCCGGCATCGTTCGCTGACCGCTCCGGTGTGCCGCGGGGTGATCGCCGGATTCGGAGCGGACAGCTACCGGCTGGCACTCCTGGCGCTGGCGGAGATCCTGCGCCGGGACGCGGAGCGACGGGAAAAATAAGGAAGGAACCGCGCCGATCGCTGGAGACGGTCTGGCGTTGTGATCTATGATGACGGCAAGCCGTGTCCCGTACTGGAATGCGGCAGGCCGGTGCCCTCAACAGAATGAAAAGGGATCATAAACGGAAATGAAAATCGAAGAGATCAAAACGATTGTCAAGCTGATGGCCGAGAACGATCTGACCGAGTTCAAGGTGGAGGCCGAGGCGTATAATCTCTGCATCAAGCGCGGTCCGACGGCGGTTGTGGCGACGACGGCACCGGTGATGGCGGTGCCGGCTCCGGCCGTTGCGCCCGTTGCGACGCCCGCCGCTCCTGCCGCTGCGGCAGCTCCGGCGACTGAGGCGGCCGCGCCGACGGAAACGATCGATGCGCCGCTGGTCGGGACCTTCTACCGGGCGGCTTCTCCGGATGCCGCGGCCTTCGTCAAGGTGGGGGACCGGATCAATGCCGATACGGTGATCGGCATCATCGAGGCGATGAAGGTCATGAATGAAATCAAAGCCGAAAAATGCGGCGTCATCAAGGATATTCTGGTGGAAAACGGTCAGCCGGTGGAATACGGTCAGCCGTTGATCATCATCGAATGATCCGGAGCAAGGCAAGGAACCCTGTTTCATGTTCAATAAAGTATTGATTGCCAACCGGGGTGAAATCGCGCTGCGGATCATCCGCGCCTGCCGGGAGCTGGGAATCCGGACGGTGGCGGTTTACTCCAAGGCGGATGCCGACAGTCTGGCGGTGCGTTTTGCCGATGAAGCGGTGTGCATCGGACCGGCCCAGTCCGCATCGAGTTATTTGTTGATAGACCGGATTCTGTCGGTGGCGGCGATCTGCGACGCCGATGCGGTGCATCCCGGCTACGGTTTTCTGGCGGAGAACGCCTATTTCGCCGAAGCCTGCCGCAAGCACGGCATCACCTTCATCGGCCCGACGCCGGAGGCGATGCGGGCACTGGGCGACAAGGCCGTCGCCCGCGAAACCATGAAGAAAGCCGGCGTGCCGACCACGCCCGGCAGCGATGGTCTGATCATCAGCGAAGCCGATGCCCTCAAAACGGCGCATCAGCTCAAATATCCGGTCATCATCAAGGCCGTGGCGGGCGGAGGCGGGCGCGGTATGCGCATTGCCCATAACGACGCCAGCCTGATCCAGGGCTATCACGCCGCACGGACCGAAGCGGAGAATGCCTTCGGCAACGGTGCGCTTTATATGGAAAAGTATCTGGTGAATCCCCGCCACATCGAGATTCAGATTCTCGGCGACAATTACGGGAACGTCATTCACCTCGGGGAACGGGACTGCAGCGTGCAGCGCCGCAATCAGAAGCTGATCGAAGAGTCGCCGTCGCCCGTGCTGACGCCGAAGCTGCGCGACAAGATCGGAGCGGCGGCGGTCAAGGCGGCCAAGGCCGCCGGTTACACCAACGCCGGAACGATCGAATTTCTCTATACGGAAGACGGCAGCTTTTACTTCATGGAGATGAACACCCGGATTCAGGTGGAACATCCGGTAACCGAAACCGTTACCGGTATCGACCTGATCAAGGCGCAGATCCGGATTGCGGCGGGCGAACGGCTGTCGATCCGGCAGAAGGACGTGCATTTTTCCGGGCATGCGATCGAATGCCGGATCAATGCGGAAGATCCGTTCAACAACTTTGCGCCATCGCCCGGCAGAGTGGAATTGATCATTCCTCCCGGCGGCATGAACGTGCGGGTGGATTCGCACGTGTACAGCGGCTATCAGATTCCGCCGTACTATGACAGCATGATCGCCAAGCTGATCGTTCGCGGAGACACGCGCGAGGAGGCGCTGGCGATCTGCCGCCGGGCGCTGGATGAGTTTACGGTGGAAGGGATCAAGACGACGATTCCGTTCCAGAAGCAGATTCTGGCGAACAAGGATTTCGTGGCCGGGAAGTACGATACCGGCTTTATTGAACGTTTCACCCAGGAGCGTTCCGCCGCGTCGCGGGCGCAGCAGGAAAAGGAGGATGCGGAATGAAAGCTTCCATCAAAGTCGCAGAAAAACCAGCCGCCGGCCAGAGTGCCGAAGCCGCCTCCAGCACCGCGGTCGAAGTCAACGGCATGGGCGAAGTCAAAATCCATGAAAATGTGATTTCCGCCCTGGTGCGCAAAGCCATCATGAACATCGACGGCGTTTCCCGTCTGGCCGGGAGCGCCCTGATGGACAATATCGCCGAAATCGTCGGCAACCGCCGATTGCAGGATCGGGCGATCACGGTCAACCTGGGGACGGAAAACCGGGTGGCGATCGATCTCAAGGTGAATTTGAAATTCGGTTACAAGGTGCCGGTTGTCGCCACCGCGATTCAGAAGGCGGTGATAGAGGAGGTCGAACAGACCACCGGCATGACGGTTACCGGTGTGAACGTCATCGTGCAGGAACTGGAGGCGGAACCGGAGCCGGAACCCGGTGATGAGCCGGTGGAACCGGTGCGCTGAAACCGGTGGGGCGGCCGATTCCGTGCATGCGGAATCGGCTGCATGATTTTGCAACCGAAAGGGAGTCGTCGACAGGCGCGGCTCCGGAGCGATGGAGGAGACCATGGACGGTTTTCTGGCCGGGATGCCGGATTGGCAGGTGATTTTCGAAAATGATTTCAATCGCGGCTATGTGACCGGCGTGGCGCTGGTGCTGCTGGTGATTGTGGTGGTGCTGGTGCTGAAAATCATATTCCGGCTGCTGTTCCGGGTTCGGCGCTGCCGGGAAATCGTGGTGAAGGCGCCGGACGGGGATATTCTGGTGGCCTACGACGCTCTGAACGGGGCGGTATGCGCGGCGCTGGCGGATTTTTCCGCATTGAATGTGCGGAATATGAAGTTGTTCCGGCGCAGGAGCGATTATTTTCTGGAGCTTTTCTGCAGTTATGATGCCTCCGGGAAAGGACATTTTCCGGATGAGGTGAAGGCGGTGAAGGAGAAGATCTTCTCCGTGCTCCGGGAGCGTTTCGGGATTGCAAGCGTCAGCCGCGTCCGGATTCGATTGGAAAATCTTACCGGATTGCCGACCACACCGGAAGATCAGGACGAAACGCCGGTGGCGATGACTCCGTCCGCCGCGGCCGGCCTGCCGCCGGCGCCGCCGTGGGAAAAATGAGCCGTTTGATTCTGGCCTCGGCATCGCCGCGCCGCCGGGAACTGCTGTCGGCATGCGGTTTGGATTTTGAGGTGTGCGTTCTGCCGGTTCGGGAATGTACGACGGCGTCCGATATCCGGAAATTGCCGGAGATCAATGCCGCGCTCAAGGCGGATGCGGTTTCCGCCGCGTTTCCCGAAGCGCTGGTGATCGGCGCGGATACGGTGGTGCTGCTCGACGGCGAAGCGCTGGGAAAACCGGCGGACGCGGCGGAGGCACGGCGGATGCTGCTGCGCTTGTCCGGACGTCGGCATGAGGTGATGACGGCGGTGGCGCTGCGCCGCGGGCAGGACGGTCTGCGGCAGGATTTCTCAGTGACGACCCGGGTATGGTTCAAGCCGTTCGGCGGAGATGTTGCGGATTGTTATCTGCAACAGGTTCCGGTGCTGGACAAGGCGGGAGCGTATGCGATTCAGGAGCACGGGGAGCTTCTGGTGGCGGAGGTGGACGGGGAACTGGATAACGTGATCGGATTGCCGTGCCGTGCCCTGCTGGAGCATTTATCGGAAGCGGGGATCGAGCCAGGGGCAGTCCATTGAAAAAAACATCAGCAGGAAATAGCGGAACCATGATGGTTCCTTTTTTTTTGTGAACGGGAGCGGGAAGGACAATTGCGCACGCTGATCTGCCATGTGTTGCTCGCGGACGGAACCGGAAGAACGCCGGAACCGGGAGCGGTTCTGCTGGAGAACGGTCTGATTGCGGAAGTCGGATATCCGTCCGCGGTGACGGACTGCGAGGTGGTGGACTGTGGCGGGCGGGGAATGCTGGCACCGGGGTTCATTGATGCACACGGGCATTCGGATTTGTCGGGGGCGGCGTCTCCGCCGTGTTTCGGCAAGATTGCGCAGGGGTTCACCACGGAGATTTCCGGGAATTGCGGATTGTCGCCGTTTCCGCTGACGGAAGGCAACCGGGGGCATCTGAGCGATCTGTATCGGCAGTACGGCATCGCGTTGGACTGGACGGATTTGAACGGTTACCGGGATTTTTTGAGGCACCGGGGCGTCAAGATGAAACTGGAACCGCTGTGCGGGCACAATACGTTGCGGGCGGCGGTGGCGGGATATGCGCAGCAGCGGCTTTCCGCCGTGCAGCGGGAGGAAATGGAGCGGCTGCTGGAGACGGCCATGGAACAGGGGGCGCTCGGATTGTCGAGCGGGCTGCTGTATACGCCGGGGTGCTTTGCCGATCGGGAGGAGCTGGCATCATTGCTGCGGGTGGTGGCGCGTCACGACGGGGTGTACGCCACGCATCTGCGCAGCGAAGGCGCGCAACTGCTGGAGTCGCTGGCGGAGACATTTGACACCGTCCGCGCGGCAGGGGTCCGACGGGTGCAGATCAGTCATTTCAAAACTGCGGGACCGGCGAACTGGGCGAAGCTGGATGCCGCGTTGGAATTGATGGAACGGGCGCGGCGTGACGGAATTCAGGTTGGTTGCGATCGCTATCCTTATGTGGAGTCACTGACTCAGCTCAGCGTGGTGGCGCCGGAGCCGTGGGGGAACTGGGATGATTCCACTCTGTCGCAGTGGCTGGCGGACCGGCGGCATGAGGTGGAGTTTCTGGCTGCGCTGGAAGCGCAGAAGCGCGACTGGAGCCAGGTTCGCCTGGCTTCCACCGGAGTGGCCGCGTACCGGCGGTTTGCGGGAATGCCGTTCGCCGAAATCGCCGCGGTCCGGGGAGTCGGTCCGGAACGGGCGGTGCTGGAGCTGCTGCGTGAGGACGCGGTCGGAACCATGGCCGCTTTCCGGGGCATGTCCGAGGAGAATCTGGCGAGGATTCTGGAGCTGCCGGAATGCTGTTGCGGGAGTGACGAGAGCGCCCGTCCGGCGGATGATTCGATCGGCCTCAGCCATCCCCGGGGATTCGGCGCGGCGCCGGAGTTTTTCCGGCGGTTGACGGCGGCGGGAATGCCGGTCGGGGAGGTGATCCGGAAGTTGACCGGGCTGCCGGCGGCGCGATTCGGTCTGCGTGACCGGGGATTGTTGCGCCGGGGAATGGCGGCGGACCTGGTATGGCTGGAACCGGAGCGGTTCCGCAGCGGCGCGGATTTCCGCACCCCGCACCGGCCGGCGGAAGGCGTGCTCGGCGTCTGGATCGACGGTCGCCGGGTCTATGGCGAGGGGGTTGCCGTCCCCGGACGATAAGGAGTCCGGCCGGAGGACCCCGGGTATGGATGCCGCACGAAAGAGGAGCGAAAGGAGAGGGGGGACTTCAGGAACGGAAAAACTTTTCCCGGAAAGTTTTTCGCCTTTTTTCGGAGTTTTTCCCCAATCAGAGCGAATGGCGCGTAAAAGGTGCTTTTTTCGCCCGGTGAACGTTGATTTTTTGGGGAGGAAAGGTTGTAAAAACGCTTGATGGGGGTTACATTAAACAATGTGTATTGTTTGCAGTAAGATCATTAATGCGGGAACCCCTCACAAGTGAAAGAAATAAAAGTAGGCATTATCGGATTCGGGACGGTCGGCGCCGGTGTCGCCGCCAATTTGCTGCAGAATGCGGAGGTGATCGCCAGGCGGACCGGCGTCATGGTGAAGCTGGCGCGGATCGCCGATCTGGACATCACCACGGACCGCGGCGTCGCGGTGCCTCCGGAAATTCTGACCACGGACGCCGGGAAGCTGATCGATGAAGTGGACGTGGTGGTTGAATTGGTCGGCGGTACCACCGTGGCCCGGGAATTCATTCTCCGGGCGCTGCGCGCCGGCAAGCCGGTGGTGACGGCCAACAAGGCACTGCTGGCGCTGCACGGGCAAGAGCTTTTCGCCGCGGCGGAGGCGGCGAACGTGGATATTTATTACGAAGCGAGCGTCGCGGGCGGCATTCCGATCATCAAGGCGCTGCGGGAAGGGCTGGTGTCCAACCGGATTCACCGTATTTACGGGATCATGAACGGCACCTGCAACTATATTCTGACCCGGATGGAAAACGAAGGGGCCGATTTCGCCGCGGTGCTGGCCGATGCGCAGAAGCTCGGCTATGCCGAGGCGGAGCCGTCGCTGGACATCGACGGCTTCGACACCGCGCACAAGGCGGCGATTCTGGCGGCGCTGGCATACGGGCACTGGTTCGGCCTGGATCCGGTCTACGTCGAAGGCATCCGCAATATTTCGCTGGACGACCTGCGCTACGCCGACGAACTTGGCTATCGGATCAAACTGCTGGCCATCATCAAGCAGATCGACGAGGATGTACAGATCCGCGTTCATCCGACGCTGATTTCCAAAAAGACACTGCTGGCCAATATTTCCGATGTCTTCAACGGTGTGCTGGTGGAGGGCGATACCGTGGGGCAGACGCTCTTTTACGGTCGCGGGGCGGGACGGCTGGCGACGGCCAGCGCCGTGGTGGCCGATCTGGCCGACGTCGCGCTCAATCTGAGCTGCGGCTGTGCTCGTCGCGTAGCTTTCCGCGAAGGCGCACAGTTCCGGGCGGTTACCGGCATGGGGGATGTGCAGTCGCGTTATTATCTGCGTTTGACGGTGACGGATTGTCCCGGTGTGATTGCGGCAATTTCGCAGATTCTGGCAAAATACGAAATCAGTATTTCCAGCCTGATTCAGCACGAAAAACGCGATGCCGGGGACCAGGTGCCGCTGGTGATTCTGACCCACAGCGCCGGCGAAGCCCGGCTGCGTGCCGCCGTGGGCGAAATGGAAAAACTGGATGTCGTTCGTGACCGGATCCGGATTTTCCGCATCGAAGATATCTGAGTGGAATGCGAGGAGCTTGGCACATGGGACAGCATACGGTAGAAAAAATCGGCGGAACCACCATGACGCGTTTCGGCGAAGTCATGAAGAATGTTCTGATCGGATCCCGTACCGGGAAGGAGCTTTACAACCGCATTTTCGTGGTGTCGGCCTACGGCGGAATCACCAATCTGCTGCTGGAGGACAAGAAGAGCGGCGAACCCGGCATCTTCGGGAAATTCGCCGTCGGCGACCCGCAGTGGGAAGAGAAGCTGGAGGAAACCCGCCTGGAAATGCTCAAGCTGAATCGTTCGTTCGTGGATCTCGGGCTGGATCTCAAGGCGGCGGATGCGTTCGTCAATGAACGCATGTTCGGCATCCGCGACGGATTGCGGCATTTGATGCAGCTGCGCACGTTCGGGCATTTTCATCCGAAAGATTACCTGCCGGCGAGCCGGGAGTTCCTGAGCGCCGTCGGCGAGGCGCACAGCGCCCACAATTCGGTGCTGATTCTCCGGAACCGGGGGGTGGACGCCCGGTTCATCGACCTGACCGGCTGGAAGGACAATACCAGCTGCTCGATCGAACAGATGATCGAGCGCCATCTGGCCGGGCTGGATTTCTCCGAATGCATGCCGATCGTAACCGGTTACGCCAAGTGCGCCGAAGGAATCATGGCGCGTTTTGACCGGGGATACAGCGAAATCACCTTCAGCAAGCTGGCGGTCGTTACCGGCGCGCGGGAAGGGGTGATTCACAAGGAATACCATCTGTCCACCGGAGATCCGAAACTGATCGGCGCGGACAAGGTGCGGACCATCGGCAATACCAATTTCGACATTGCCGACCAGCTGGCCGACCTGGCGATGGAGGCCATCCATCCGAAGGCATCCAAGGAGATGGAACACAAGAACATTCCGATCCGGGTGACCAATGCCTTCGATCCCGGTAATCCGGGGACGTTGATCAGCAAGGAATACGTATCGCCGACGCCGCGGGTGGATATGATCTGCGGGCGGAACGATCTGGTGGCGGTGGAGGTGTTCGATCCGGAAATGGTCGGCCAGAGCGGTTACGACTACCATCTGCTGGAAAGTTTCAACCAGTACCGCATCAGTTATGTGGCCAAGAACACCAATGCCAACACCATTACCCATTATGTGCCGGAGCGGTCCCGCAACCTCGATAAATGCCTGGAAATGCTGGAACGCAATTTCTCCGGCGCCTCCATCACCACCCGCCGCGTGGCGGTGGTCGCGGTGATCGGCAGCAACATGAAACTGCCCGGCTTCCTGTCGCGGGCGGCCGGTGCGCTGGCGGAGGCGGGTATCAACGTGCTGGCGCTGGACCAGTGCATGCGGCAGGTCAATATGCAGTTCATTCTGGACCGTGAGGATTTCAAGAAAGCCCAGATCGCGCTGCATCACGAATTTGTGGAAAAGGAAGCATCGTATAATTAAGCGTTTCGGCGCGGGGAGAAAAACAGTAGCGCTTCGGCGCGGGAGAGGAAGAGATCATGGCTGAGGAACTGCAGGAGCTGTTGACGCGAATCAACAATGATTATTTGCAGAAGGCGGAAGCGGAGAAGGAGGAAATTCTGAATGCCGCCCGCGCGGAAGCCGCCCGGATCGTGGCGGAAGCCGAAGCGGCCGCGACGGCGAAGAAGGCGGAGGCGGACAAGGCCGCCGCCGGTTTTCAGGCCCGGAGCGAAGCCGCGGCCCGGCAGGCGGCGCGGGACGTGGTGCTGGCATTGCGGGCGGAGCTGGAGAGCCGCCTTAACCGGGCGCTGAGCCGGAATGCCTCCGCGGCGCTGACGCCGGAATTCATGGGCGAACTGATTCGGAATCTGGCCGCCGGTTTCGCCGCCGACCCGAACGGGGAGGTGACGGTTCTGACTTCGGCGCGCGATGCGGAGGCGCTGCGCGGCGTGCTGAGCGGGACGTTGCGCGAAAGTTTCCGGGCAGAACCCCGGGTGTTCGCTTCCGCCGGAATTCGCGGAGGGTTTCAGGTGTCCTTCAACGGGGCCGATGTCTACTATGACTTTTCCGAAGCGGCGATCCGGGAGCTTCTTGCCGGGTATCTCGGCGGCGAACTGGCGAAGTTGCTGGAATCGGATTCGGAATAACGCCGACGGGGACGGATCATGGGCGGTAACTATTATTATTTCTGTTCCCAGCTCCCCGCGTTGCAGCCGGGAGCCGTGCCGCCGTTCACGCTGGCGGAATTCGATGAGCGCGCCGCGGGGATTCTGCCGCCGGCGGATTTCGCCTATGTCAGCCGGTGCGGTTTTCCGCCGGACCGCGGGGTGGATTTGCCCGCGGGATCGGTCGGCGCCGCCTACCGGAGCTGGGAATTCGCGCTGCGCGGCGAGATCGCGCGGCTGCGGGTGGCCGAAGGTCATGGCGACGCGATCGACCTGCCGCCGGAGACGGACGCTTTTGCCGACATCAGGGAGCAGATCGGCGGTGCGGCCAGCGCGCCCAACCCGCTGGAACGGGAACGCCGGGTCGATCAGCTGCGCTGGCGGCGGCTGGACGAACTGGCGTTCGGACATGATTTTACGGTGGAGGCGGTGGCCTGTTACCGGCTGCGGCTGGCGATTCTGGAGAAGAACCGCCAGTATGTCGCCGAAACGGGGCGGAACAATTTCGAAGAAGCGGTCGGGCTGATCGACCGGAATTCCGCCGAGTGAAGCGAAGTCCGGGCGGCCTGAGGCACGGACGGGCGCGTGTGTGGGTGTGTGAAGCATAAGACGATGATTCAATAGAGAGAAGAGGAGCAGCAAATGCCGGAGAAAACAGGCAAAATCGTCGGCGTCAACGGGAACATGTTGACCGTCGAATTTGAGGCCGGCGTCTCGCAG
>CASFXO010000341.1 GCA_949298665.1 uncultured Lentisphaeria bacterium | reverse complement strand
TCTGAACAGCGCGCCGGCGCGCAACGCCTCCCGGGTCACGGGATGGGTCACGCACCAGTTTCCGGCACAGTTCCGTTCTCCGGTCAGGGCATCGAGCTGGAACAATTCCGGCTCCCGGGCAAAGCGCTCCAGGCGGATCAGCGTGCCGCCGACGTGACATTCGTATTCCAGGTTCAATCCCGCCGTCCGGACTTTGCGGCGGAACGCCTCTCCGGCAAAGTCCCCCAGAACCTCGAGAATGGAATGATTCTCTCCGCCGCCGGCATGGATGCCCAGCGTATCCAGTTGCAAAGCCTGCATTTTCCGCAACCAGTCCACGCCGTTGAAATCATCCGGACAAACCAGCAGACCTCTTTTCATGCCGTTTCCTTTCTCTTGACACAGCCGCCCTGGCTTTCCCTGTCTTATTTTACGGTAATATCGGCCCGAAAACAATGGATCCATCTCAAAAAAACGGGTTTTATTCGCAAATGCCGGAAAATTGAATGAGGAATGCGTCGTTTTCATCCGGCGGCGGAAGGCACGGCGCGCGCGAATGTACGATGATTTGCGTGTCAAAGGGCCATGTGCGCAGACGGGGAACGCGAAGGTCTCCGTCTCCGGTTTTCTTCAAAAGTCTGCGCTTCCAGTTTCCGGCATGCGTATCCTGCCGGTCCGGACTGCGCTGCCCCCCCCCGAAGTCCGGCAGACCGCGTCGGCTTCCGCATCCGGGAGCGCATTCAGCGTATCCCCGACCGGCCGCCGAACCGGTCGTCAAGGTGTGTTCGAATCCCTCTTGCATCGATTTTGAGCTCGATATTCCCTCACCGTCGGTCGGCCTGAATGCCGGACTGATAGCGCAGCAGCACCCCCCAGGTGGCCAGCGCGGAAGAGCGCTTGTCATCCCGCTGCTTCTGGAGGAAAATTTCCCAGAGCCGCGCCGGAATCGACGGATCGATCTCGTAAAACTCCGCCCAGCCGGCCTGAAAGTGCTGATAACCGCTGCTGTTGATCAAAGACCCGTCCATGCGTTCGGCCAGCGGCTTGTCCTGATCGCCCCGGTCGATCCGCTTATGGAAGGCGCCGGCCAGTTTCCGCATATCTTCGTTGGTGATGACCAGTTTCCGCCGGAAACACTCGACGAAGAAACGCAGGGAATGCTGCAGATGACTGCAATCCTCCACGGTCGGTGTTTTGATCGGATAATTCGGCGTATACACGCTCTCCCCGGAGGTCCAGCCGTGCCGGTTCACTCTGCTCCAATAATAAAAAGTGGCCGTTCCGTCCGGCAGCGTCACGATTTCCCGACGCATGAACGACGCCAGTTGCCGGGCCCGTTCGCGGTAAATGTCCCGTCCGGTGGCGTCCGCCAGATACAGATACGCCAGTCCGCTCAACGCCAGAGTATTGTTCGGCTCGGCCACGCCGTCGCACCAGAACGGCATGCCGCGTTCGAAAATGATGTAACCGCCGTCGGGATGTTCCCGCCAGTCCGAATGCATATCCGCCATCGACTCTTCCGCACAACGGAGAAAGTCCTCTGCCGCCTTGCCGTAATCCGCCGACAACGCCGGCTGCTGCTTCACCGTCAGGGCAAAACGAATCAGGGGAATAACCGCTTTGCCGGTATGGTGCCCGTGCATGACAAAGCGGTTGCCCGGAGTCCGGACCGGTCCGACAGCGACGGGCGGTTTGTTTCCGATGCGCCTGACCCGGAGCATGTGGCGGCCGCTGCCGGAATTGACGGCGTGTTCCACGGTGTCCATCGTCAGATTTTCATATTTTCGGCGCCCGTTGCGGGGCCCGCCCCTGGGATTGACCGCCTCCAGCGAAAACGTCCTTCCGGCCGCGTCCACCGTGACGAACAGATCCGTCAGCTGATTGTAACTTAAAAGAGTGGAACACACTTCCAGAGACGAATTACCCGTTTCGTCCAGTAGAACCACCGGGCCGCCGGTGCCGTAATATTCATCGGCCAGCCACCCGGAGCGCAACCGACCACGCCAGTCCTTTTCTCCGAGCTTGTCCGCCCGGGCAGCCACGACTCGTTCCGCCAGCGGTACAAACCAATCCAGATACCGGCGGTCTCCGGTTGCCAGATAACCGTCCAGCAGTGCCTCCAGATCGTATGAAACGCCCCAGGCCACGACATACTGCAACTTCTCCAGCGGCATTTGCATCCGGATTTCCGAAGCGTTGCGGCACTTTTCCTTGAATTCCCGGCAGATTTCCGAAAACGAATCGTTGCCGTCAGCGGCGATTCCGCATGCGGCCAGAAATCCCAGAATCATTCCGAGCCATTGTTTCACGGGAATGATCTCTGCTGTTCTTACATCTCGCGCAGGGCTTTTTTCAGTCGCTCCAGCGCCTGGGCGATATCGGACGGGTTATGGCTGAAATTCACGTAGCTGACATTGTAGAAACTCAACCCGTTCCGGTACGCCGCCCGGAAAAACGCCTCACGGGTGGCCGCATCCGCCGGTACGATCGCCTTGCAGGGGGCGAACCCCTGAAATTCCACCGGAACACCGTAATGCCGTACCAGGCCGGCGGCTTCATCCCAGAAGCTGGTGCCGACCCGCCACAAATGCTCGATCACATTTTCCCGGCGATAGATTTCGAGAACCGTCCGAGCCGCGGCAAGCGACAGGGTTTCGCCGCCGTAAGTCGAGGAAACGATCGCCCGGTCGAGCTGCCGCATGTATTTTTCCTTCCCGAGATAAGTGGAAATCGGCATTCCATTCGCCATTCCTTTGGCGAAAACCGCCAGGTCCGGTACAACCCGGAAATACTCCTGAGCTCCTCCCAGCGCGATCCGGAACCCGGTCACGATTTCGTCCATGATCAGCAATGCCCCATAACGTTCGGTCACGGCGCGCAGAAAGGGCAGAAAACGTTCTCCTTCCTGTATCCGCGGATATCCGGCCGCCACAATGACTGCGGCTATTTCCTCTCCGGCCGTTTCGAAAAACCGTGTTACCTCTTCTTCCTCCCCCCAATGGGCGACGTAAAAAAGATCGGATACCGCCCGCGGCACTCCGGGCGGAACACCGCTGCTGGTCTCCCGCGGATTAACCGACGCTCCGACGCCGACCGCATTCAGCCAGCCGTTGTAGCCGATCTGCACAATCCGGTCACGCCCGGTCGCCGCCCGGGCAATCCGTATGGCCGCGGCACATGCCTCGCCGCCGGTCTTGAGAAAACGAACCTGCTCGGCACAGGGAATCACCTCCGTCAGCAAGGCCGCCACTTCTCCTTCCAGAGGATGGGGGTGCCCGAACACGATTCCCTCCGTCAGTTGCCGACGTATCGCTTCATTGATTTCTTCATTCGCGTAGCCGATGGTAACCGGCCCCAGGCTGTTGCGGAAATCGATATATTCATTGCCGTCGGCATCCCAGACCCGGCATCCCTTGCCGCGGACAATGACCGCCGGTTCATCCCCGTCGTAGAGTACCCGTTTGGAGGCGGTGGACGACCCTCCGGTCAGATATTGCAGTGATCGGGAAAACACTGCGGCGGATTTTTCGGTAATGTGACTCATGT
>CASFXO010000340.1 GCA_949298665.1 uncultured Lentisphaeria bacterium | reverse complement strand
TCTCCACATGCCCGTCAACAAAACAGAAATTGGCCCGGGCCGAGGCCGGAATGGGTTTGATCTTGATGGCGTCCGAAGTCAGCTGGTTGTCCGGGTTGGCGTGCGGAAATCCCGGCGCGGTATTAGACATATTGTTGAAATACCGGCCGGAAAATCCACGTTCCGCCAGCAGCAGCCGGGTCGCCGGACGGGTGATTCTGTTCAACCGCATTGAGGCCCGGATCTTCGGACGGTTCGACGTATAGGTGCCCGCGTGCTGCCCGCCCGCCATGTAGTCGTTGATGGGGTAACTGACATGGGCCATCGTATAGCTGACGCCTTCCACCGCCTTGATCGGCTCCAGGGGGCAGTTGGCCACGGAACCCCGCCGGACGTAACTGCCGGAAAATCCCACCTTGATCACCCCCGCCCGCTCCATGTTCCGGACGAAATGATCGCCGGCCTGAGGTTTGCCGCTGCTGTCAAAGCCCTTGATGTTGACGGGAAAATAATCATCGCTTTCGCCGGTGTACATGTAAATGGCGCTGCCCATCTGTTTTTCATTGCTGACGCATTGAATGGTGCGGGCCTTGTCGCGGGCCTTGTTCAGGGACGGCAGCAGCATGGAAGCCAGAATGGCGATGATCGCGATCACCACCAGAAGTTCGATCAGCGTGAAACCTCTTTTCATCTTTTTCCCTTTCCTTTTTCCATTCATCATACTCATGTTGATCCACCGGATAGATCAGCTCCAATCAGTATTTTCCCTGTAATTGGCGCTCCAGCCAGCGGCAGGCCAGTTCCCGGGCAAACGAGGGAAAATCGTGTCCATCGTTATGAAAAAAGGCGCTGAACTGCGACTTGCCTGCGACTTTGTATGAGCTGCCTGCCGGAGCGGCGGCGTAACCGGCCCGGATCACCTTGAGGTTTTCCATAATGCTGCTCGGGGTTTTCCCCTCTTCCGTTGATTTCATATACAGCAGCGGCCGCGGCGCCCCCAGCCGGATATACCCCTGGGCGGAACGGAGAATGCTGCTCATGCCCAGTGTATCCCCGGCGGCGAACTGCTCCATCCAGCCGTCGTCTGTCCAGAGTTCCGGATCGATCTCGTAGGAACCGCCGGAGTTGATCACCGCCGCCTTCACCCGCGGATCGCTGCCCCAGAAATGCAGCGAATCCCAGCCGCCGAGCGAATGCCCGATGGTGCCGACGTTTGCGCCGTCGATGAAGTCCAGCTTCAGCAGCGCATCCAGTGCGCAGCTCAGGTCATACGGCACCTTGCCCCGGGTGTATCCCCAGCGGGGATATTTTTTCTGAAGCATTTTCTGGTAGGCATGCATGTTTTTGAACGGGTCCGGCTCCTCCGGCAACGGCGAACGCTCCCCGTAACCGCCCCGGTCCGGAATGAAACAGACGAAACCGTGCCGAACCAGTTCCCCGGCATACGCGCGATTTCCCCGCTTGCGCCGCTCCGCCTCGTTCGCCGGGGGCGCGGGGTAACGATCGATCAACGTGTCCTTGCCGATCCGGTTCGTCGGATGCAGGCAGAAGACCAGCGGCAGCTTCTTCCCCGTCTCGTGGTCAGGCACCAGCAAATAGGCGGAAACCTTCTCGTCGTCGTCCACGAAATAAGAGACCGTGTGCAGCGTGTATCCGTCCTTTGGCTCGGACTTGTCAAAGGACAGGACCGCATCGAACCGTTTTTCCGGCCCCTGCCCGGCCAGTCTCCGGTGAAACAGCTGCAGAAACTCCGCCCGCCCGGCGGCACCGGCAAAGCGTTTCCCGGAAGGTGTTTCCGCCGTTGATTTTTCCGGCTCCGCCGCGGCCACGGCCGCGATCCCCACGGCCACGGCCGCCGTCACCGCGACCAACCGGGAGACGAAAAACAGCTTCATGACAGCACCTCCAGCACCGTCCGCCAGGAACGGCAGGCGCCCTGTTCTTCCGGCGGCGGCAGTTCAATTTGAATTTCCGCACACAGGCCCGAAACACTGTCCAGCGACCGCGCCGGCGACAATCCCACCTTCCGCGCCCCGGCGCAATGCAACCGGAACACTCTTCCCGCAAACGCCAGTTCCAGCGACTCCGCGCCGAGCGACCGCACCCGGAGCTGGTTCCGGCCGTCGTTGACGATCACCGGCAGCAGCTGCACCGGCACCGCTTCCCGCCACTCCGCCGCCGGCCGCCAGCTGCACTCCCAGCTCACGGTCCGTTCGTCCACGGCAATCTTTCGCGAAAGCTGACCGTACCGGGCATCCATGCCGGTCATCGCCACCCCTTGCGCCGCCGAACCGGAAACTTCTGCATTGGCTGCAAATTCCGGATAGTGCATCGTCCCGTCGCGGCGGAAGGCGATCCCGTCGCGCACCGGCACCGCGCCGCTCATCCGACTCTCCGCCAGCGGCAGCAGAATGCCCGGAAGCGTGTAATGAAAGCCCCCCATGGCCGGGGTGTAGACGCCCGCATGATCCCGCAGCGCCACGCCGCAGTATCCGCCGCAATGCCGCAGGAAAGCGTATCCGGCCTCCCGGTCGACGGTCACGCCGTCCGGCGGATCCGCCGGATACCACTGCCCGAAGACGTCGTCTGCCCCCACCTCCGTCGCAAACGCCATCGCGGCAAAACACAGGGTGTTGTACATGTTGACATGGGTATACCCTTCGAAGCCCGCCCGGAAGGAGTGCGGCAGCTCGTTCGGCGTGCAGCTGTAACTCCCGTCCGGTTTCGCAAACCGCAGATAACGCGCCACGATTTTCCGCCGCCGCTCCGCCGGAGCGCCGGTCAGTTCGGCGAGCGCGACCTGCACTCCCCAGGTGAACGCCTGATAGCGGCTGCGGCCGCACATGGCGAACTCCCCGTCCGGCAGAAACACGTTGCCCAGCCACTTCATGTTGTCGCGGATCAGCCCGGCCATCGCCGCGTCGCATTCCGGCGGCAGCACTCCGAAGCGCCGCCCGAAAACCAGCCCGGTGCTCAGCAGAAAGGTGATGAAGCCATGATAGGCGATCGGCATAAAATCCCAGACGCCGCGCTCCTCGCCGACGGAGTCGTTGATGAATCCGGAAGGACAGCGCGCCGCCCGGATGAACGATAAAAACCGTTCCGCCTTCTCCAACGGCACCGGTTTTCGGCTCAAGGCGTGCAGAAAAATCTGCGTCGACAGCTGCATCGCCGCGCAATTCACCACGATCATCGGGCAGGGATCCTCGAAATCCAGCAGAAACCGTATCGGCCCCTCCCCCTGTTCCCGGCGCTCCGTTTCCGGCAGCATCAGCAGACTCATCGCCGCGAAATGCGCCAGAAACGTCCGGCAGAACGGTGCCACCGTCCCGTCCGCGGCCAATTGCAGCGTCCGGTCCAGCATCCGCCGGTAATTCCGGCGCAGTTCCGGCGACTTGTCGCGGTGCATCGCCCCGGCATACGCGACCGCGGCGCAGGCGCAGCCGTAGTTTTCGGAATACTCCGTTTCATAGGGATCCGGCAGCAGAAAGACGCCGTTTTCTTCCACGATTTCCCGATTCAGATAGCGGCAGAACGCCGCCGTCAGTTGCCCGGGATCCGGCAGCACATTACTCTTCAACGTACCCATCAGCACGATCCTTCTTTATTTTTTCATGCACCGGTTCAGCGACTTATCCGATCCCTGCGATAATCGACACAGGCTTCCGGTTTGATCAGCGTCGAACCGGGATACAGCAGTTCGGTCAGCCAGAAGAGACTGAGCGTTCCGGCATAACGCGCCGCCGCGATGGAGGAGCCGTGCGTCGAATGCCGGTAGCTCGCTCCGACCCGGTGCACCGACAGCGGCAGCGATGCCGAACAATGAATCAGCAGGTTTTTCACCAGATAGGCGCGCAGCCGCGGCGAGTCCTCAATGCCGCTGAGCCGGCAGTACAGCGCCGTCGCCACATCCAGACTGCGGCGTCCGCCCTTGTCGAACATGAGATAATCGTCGTCCTCGTCGAAGATATAGGACAGATAAGCGTCCCGCAGATGCTGTTTCGCCAGATCGGCGGTCTCCTGATCCGGCATCATCCGGTACATCTGGAACAACGACTCGGCACCGAAATAGTTGACCTTGCTCATGTGCGGCAGGTATTCGCGAAGGTTGCGCCGGGCGATTTCCAGAATTTTCCGGTCTCCGG
>CASFXO010000339.1 GCA_949298665.1 uncultured Lentisphaeria bacterium | reverse complement strand
CCGGGGTTCATCAAGGGCGTGAAAGTGGTGGAAGCCACTCCGGCTGCGGAACCGGCGCCGGCATCGGTTCCGGCGGCGACGTCGTCCGCTCAATAACCCGCCGGATCGGCAAGGCCGGTACGGGCGGACACCCTCCGCATGCGACAGGAGAGTTCGGATTGGCCGGGGGGTGTCTGTCCGTCGGGTCGTCCGCTGCCGTGTTTTGAACCCGCGGCAGGAAGGAGGAGGTCTGCGGCATGCTTTTTAGAATCCTGCCGCGCCAATTGCCGGACCGGCGCCGCGTCGGGATGGAACAACGGGAAAACAATCAGATGGAACAGGCCAATTCATTTCTCATACTGTTTCTGGCTCCGGTCAAGGAATATCTGGAGGACGACGACGTCTCCGAAATTCTCATCAACGGTCCGGCCCAGGTGTACATTGAAAAACAGGGAAGACTGCGGAAAACCACCGCCCGATTCGTCAGCGAACCCGCGTTGCGCGCCGCCGCGTCCAACATCGCCAAATCCGTGGGACGCATCCTGAGCGACGATCATCCCCAGCTGGACGCCCGGCTCCCGGACGGCAGCCGGGTCCATGCGGTGATCCCTCCGCTGAGTCGCAGCGGGACCGTCATCGCCATCCGCAAATTCAAGAAGGAGACGCTTTCCATTGCGAAGATGCGGGAGTACGGCAGTCTCTCGGATGACGCGGTGCTGCTGCTGCAGGCGCTGGTCGGACTGCACAAGAACGTGATCGTCTCCGGGGCGACTTCCTCGGGCAAGACATCAGTGCTCAATGCCTTGAGCAGTTTCATCCGCGACGATGAGCGGGTGCTGGTCATTGAGGACGCCAGTGAACTGCAGCTGCAGCAGGAGCACGTCGTCTGCTTCGAAACCCGCAAGCCGGACAAGAACGGCAACGGGGAGATCACGATCCGCAATCTGATCGTTTCCGCGCTGCGACTCCGGCCGGACCGGCTGGTGATCGGGGAAATCCGCGGGGGCGAGGCGCTGGATCTGCTTCAGGCGTTGAATACCGGCCATGCCGGATCGATGTCGACGATCCACGCCAATTCGCCGCTGGACTGTCTGTCCCGGCTGGAAACGTGTGCGCTTTTAAGCGGCGTGGGCATGTCGCTGACGGCGTTGCGCGCACAGGTGGCGTCCGCGATTGACGCGGTGGTGCACACCGCCCGGCTGCCGGACGGGTCGCGCAAGGTGATCGCCATTGCGGAGGTGCTGCCGCTGCTGAACGGCGAATATCAGACGCGGGATCTGCTGGTGTGGCGGACGGAACGGATCACGCCGGAGGGAAAAGTGGAAGGCCGGTTCATTTTGAAGGACAGGCCGTCGTTTGTGGAACAGGCGGCGATCGCGCAGTTGCGGTTGCCCGAATACGCATGAAAAGGATGCTGGATGTATGAAAAGCGGGATGGTTGGGGTACTTGGTGCAATGGTGGCTGCCGTGCTGGCGGGGTGTACCAATGTCGCAACGTTTGATTATGCCTCGGCAACGGGTACGATGGCGGTTTTTCAGGAAAAGGGGAAGGGGAGCAGAACGATTGCGGTATTGCCGTTTCTGGACCAGCGCGGAACCAAGTATTTCGATCCGATGCAGGCCGGACAGGCGGCGGCGCATCCCGCCGGGGATCACGGATCGTTTTATCTGGGATTTCTGCCGTTGATTCCGGCCGGTTTCGTGGAGAAGGAAGAGCCGGAAAACAGTGTGGACTTCGTGTCGCTGGGCCGGTTTCACTTCGATGTTCGCAACGATCTTGCCCAGGCCGCTTTTCTGAGTCTTCAGGCCTCCAACCTGTTTGCTGCGGTCAGCCGGGCCAACCGAGCGGAGCAGGCGGAAACGGATTATCTCTGGCGCGGCAAGGTGACCAACACGTATTACAGCGGCAGTCTGTATTCTTACGGCATCACCTATTTTCTTTCGCCGGTGCTCTGGCTTCTCGGCGCACCGAGCGGCACGTCGGAAAACGAGTTGTGGATCAAATTCGAGCTGGTCGACCGCGCCACCGGAGAAGTCGTCTGGAATTACGATTATCGCGGACGCGATTATGTCACACATTGGATCTATGCCCGGATCGGCCGGGACGTCAGTCTGTATCCGCAACTGATGAAGCAGGCCATGAACGGGGCGTTGTGGGAATTGTCGCGGAAACTGCCGACGCTCGACCGATGACCGGAAGGGGGGAACGGAACGTATGACGCGGCAGCGGGAGCATGCCGGACTGCTGGAACCCGGCGCCGAATTTGAGAAATACATCGTCGAGCGACAGCTGGGGCGCGGCGGCATGGGAGCGGTTTACCTGGTGCGGCACCGGGTGCTGGATTCGTTTTTCGCGCTGAAGGTGTTGTTTCCGGAGGCGGCGGAACGGAACCGACAGTTCGTCGACCGTTTCATCCGGGAGGCGAAGCTGGCGTGCAAGATCAAGCATCCCAATCTGATCGCCGTTTACGACGCCGGACGGAATCCCGACAACGGGCTGTATTATCTGGTGATGGAATACGTCCCGGGGGGAACGGTACGCGACCTGTTGAAAAAGGAACACCGTATTGCCCCGGCACGTGCGTTGCGGATCATCGCCCAGACGGCGGCGGCGCTTCAGGCGGCGCATCGGCATCACATGGTGCATCGCGACATCAAGCCGGACAACATCATGTTCGCCGCGGACGGCACGGTGAAACTGGCCGATCTCGGAATCGCCAAATCCACCGACGAGCAGGATACCATGCTGACCATGGCGGCGGCGGTGTTCGGCACACCGGCCTACATGTCGCCGGAACAGGCGAAGGATTCCAGCAGGGTGGATTGCCGGGCCGACATTTACAGTCTGGGCATCGTATTTTACGAAATGGTTTCGGGATGCCGGCCGTATCGGGGAGAGGGGACGATACAGATCCTGTCACGGATCGTGACGGCGGAAAACATTCCGGACGTCAGAACGGTCTGTCCTGAAATTCCGGCGGTACTGGCCGAGGCCATTGCCGCCATGACGGAGAAGGATTTGGCCCGACGCATCCAGACTCCGTCCGAACTGCTGACCCGGCTGAATGCGATATATCTTGAGGAAACGCCGCCGGTACCGCCGACGACGGCACCTGACGAGGAGTCGGAATTGACGCTGCCGACCCTGGTGAAGCCGAGAGTCTTTCCGGGAATGGATCCGGGTTCCCTGCCGTCATCGGGCACGAAGGCAGAGGCTGCCGTTACGGCGGAGCCTCCGGAATCGTCAGGGGGGCTTTCGAGGCCGCTGCCGCCTGAGCCGTCGGGAGGCGGAAAAACGGCTGTTGCGGGAATGGGCCCGGCTGCTCCTGCGACCATTGCGGCCGCGGCGGTCGGAGGCGTTGCCGCGCCTGCGGTCGAGGCGGTTGCCGGGATGGAGAAAAAACGGTCCGGACCACCCTTCGTCCGGCGAAAAGCCGTCTGGTGCGGAGGGGCCGCCCTGCTGCTGATCGTCGGGCTCATCGGAGCCGGTATCCGGTGGGGAGCATCTTCTCCGTCTTCGTCCGGAGCGCAATCGTCAGCCCCTCGGCGTCAGGTAAAAAGTGCCGGACCGTTGCCGTCTTCATCGGTTCTGCCGGTCCGGAAGGCCGCCGAGGAAGACGCCGACGGCGGAGAACTGGTTCCGGATAAGCTGGGGACCGGAAACATCGTATTGATGGGCGATACGGGGCCGCGCATGCGGGCATTGCGGACGGCACTGGCGAAAACGTTCGGAAGCGGGCGCGTGGCGTTTCGCCGGATGGAAGGACTGAGTCGCTGTCGGGAGGAACTGGATACGGTGATTGCCGCCTCGCCCGCGGCGGTGGTGCTGATGCCGGCCGGGCAATATGCGCAGGACCGGATTTCCAAGGCCGGGTTTGAAAACATCATCCGGTATCATGCCGACCGTCTGCGCGACAACGGAATCGCCTTTTGTTTTCTCCTCTCGCCGGAGACCGGGGAAGAGGTTCGATTCTTCAATGCGGCGCTGACGGAACTGGGGCGTCTGCGCAGCATCCCGGTATTGCCGGAAACGGTTTCTCCGGAGGAGCTCACCGATCAAATCCGCCGCCTCGAAACCCGTTGATTTCAAATCGGAACGTTCGGAACCACCCGCCGGTGTGGTTTCGAAAGACCGTGGCCGGAGCATCGGAACGTTCAATCGCATGGACATGTGGAAAAAACGTGAAGTTTTTTTCATCAATGCTTATATACCTATACCCCTATGTGTATATTAACATGAAAAGCGTTTTGATTCATTCCGGGAAGGAGGTTGTACGCATGCTGCCGGAGAAGCTCAAGGGGATTTTCAAGGAGGAGAAGGGTCGTAAAATCGGGGGACTGACGCTGGCGGGGGTGGCTTTGGCAGTCAGTTTCTTCTGCGGGGAAAGGCTGCCGTTCGATCCGGCCTGGATCGCGGTTCTGCTGTGTGGACTGCCGATTCTGAAGGATGCGGCCGTCGGGTTGTGGACCCGGTTCGACATCCGGGCAGACGTGCTGGTGTCGCTGGCGCTGATCGCGTCGGTGTTGACGGATGAGATTTTCGCGGCGGGCGAGGTGGCGTTCATCATGCAGATCGGTTCGTTTCTGGAGGAATCTACGGTGGCCAGGGCGCGGGCCGGGATTGAGAAACTGGTGCGTCTTACTCCGCGTACTGCGAGATTGGTCGTCGACGGCGCGGAAAGCGTAGTTCCGGCAGAAGCGGTGCGGCCCGGCAATCTGATCCGCGTGCTGCCCGGAGAAACCATTCCCGTGGACGGAGTGGTCGAGCAGGGCGACACCTCGGTGGACCAGTCAGTGGTGACGGGAGAATCCATGCCGGTGGATAAACAACGGGGAGGCGAGGTTTTCAGCGGTACGGTGAACCGTTTCGGTGTATTTTTGATGCGGGCGACGCGGGCGGAGGCCGACAGCGCCATTCAGCGGATGGTGCGCCTGGTGCAGTCCGCGGATGCATCGAAAGCCCGGATCGTCGGAATTGCCGATCGCTGGGCGACCTGGATTGTGGTCATCGCTCTGGTCGCGGCGGTAGGGGTGTGGTGGCTGTCCGGAGAGATGATCCGGGCGGTGACCGTTCTGGTGGTGTTCTGTCCCTGTGCGCTGGTGCTGGCGACGCCGACGGCGATCATGGCGGCGATCGGCAACGCCACGCGCCGGGGGATTCTGATCCGGGAAGGCGATGCGCTGGAGCGGCTGGCGACGGTGCGGCGGGTGGCTTTCGATAAAACCGGGACGTTGACCTGCGGCGAGCCGCGGGTGGTCGGGGTGCGGAATTTCCATGAAAGTTTCGGAGATGAGGACCTTTTCCGGCTGGCTGCGGCGGCGGAGCTGCATTCCGAGCATCCTCTGGGAAAGGCCGTGGTCGCGGGATATCGGCGACAATACCCGGATCGGGAGATCCCGGCGCCGGAGAATTTCGCAATGAGTCCGGGGCAGGGAGTCTCCGCCCGGGTGGCGGGCAGAACGCTGCTGGCGGGCAATGAACGACTCCTTCGTGAGGCCGGGATCGCGTGGAATGAGGCACAGCGGACGGCTGTCCGCGATGAAAGTTCCACGGGGGCTACTTTGATATGGCTGGCGGTGGACGGGCGGTTCTGCGGACTCATTGCGCTTGCGGACGAAATCCGGGAACACGTGCCCGGCACCATTGCCGCGTTGCGGGCCCGGCAGGTGCGGCCGGTGCTGTTGACCGGCGACCATCGTCCCGCGGCGCAGCGGATCGCCGGGCAGGCCGGGATTGAAG
>CASFXO010000338.1 GCA_949298665.1 uncultured Lentisphaeria bacterium | reverse complement strand
TTTCCCGCGGGCCGTTCCGCGATGCGTGCAGCCAGTTGTGCCGCGGCGCGGGCCAATCCGTTTTCATCACTGGCTCCGGCAAACACGACGTTGTGTTCGTCGCCGAAGGGGTCGTGCAGAGTTCGGACCACGCTGCCGTTTCTGCCGGGATATTTCGGGTCGAGCAGGGTGTAATGCATCCGGTACAATTGCTGGATCGCAAGGTTATCGGTGAAATTTCCCGGCAGAATCAGGTTGGTGTCGAGCCGACGCACAAAACGGTATTGTCGGTCGGAGAGTACGGGCAGCCGGATACCGGTTTTCGCTTCGACGGCGTCATTGATGCGGCGGGCGGCTTCCCGGTGGGACGCGGTGTCTGGAACGGCGATGACGGCGGCGGGCTGCCCGTTCCGGACCAGAGCGGTCTGAAGATGCAGGTTGCGCGGCCGGACCTGATAATGGCCGGGCCGGACATCGGCATGGCGCCGGGTTCCGGTTTCCGGCGGAATGTTTTTGTTTCGGGTTACGGCGGCGTGCATGACGGCAATTCCTCAAGGTTGTTGCTGTTTGCGGAAAAATAGCGCCGCCCCGGCGGTTTTGCAAGCGACGGGGCGGCGTTTCCGGCGGGATGCCGGGTTCAGAATTCTTCTGCGGCGCGCACGTGCGGATCCCAGTGGTAGGTTCGGAAGTTCGGCTGGCCGTTGACGCCCTGCCGGGTACCGGCGTGTCCATCCGTGTACAGGACGCTCATGCCGCCGGGGTGTTCGAAGCGTGCCTTGGTTGTCCAGTTCCCTTCCCAGGTGGCCGCGTCGTGATAATCCAGATTCAGGACGCAGAGCGAAGCGTCGCGTACCTGCCCGCTCTTGCACATCGGCGGCGGGATCGCCGGGTTGCCGGTGTAGCCGTAGCTGAATTCCCGGTTCATACCGATGCCGCCGACTGCCGGCTGGGTGTATTCATATCCGGGCGCCTTGCCGTAAAGGCGTTCCAGATCGCCGAACTTGTAGGCCGGGCACAGCGGCAGCTGGTATTTGTAGTAAATGCTGTCGTTGGGATCGACCAGATAGCTGCCGGTGCGGGCGCGTTCGGTAAAAATGGAGGAGGCATAGGGGCCGAGTTTATAAAACCAGACCGCCTCCAGCCACTTCGGCGGATCAGGGTAACCGTAGTAGGCGGCGCAGACGAAGTCGTGATTGTCGTTCTGGTACAGCATGTGGGCGGTGCCGATTTGTTTCATGATGTTGAGGCATTTGGCTCCTTTGGCGGATTCCCGGGCCTTGTTCAGTGCCGGCATGAGCATGGAGGCCAGAATGGCGATGATCGCGATGACTACCAGCAGTTCGATCAGCGTGAAGGGTTTTTTCATAATGCGTCTCCGTTGGTTGCATGGTTCCGTTGCCTTTTCCCGTCCGCCGGATCGAGTCCGCTGCCAGTAATTGCCGGGAAAATGAAATATCTCAACATTGATATATTATATCGGAAAGCCTCTCTTCTGTCAAGGGAAAATCAAGCAGGGACAGGTCTTTTTTTACTTTTTTTCGATAAACTTAACTCCTGGTTGAGAAAATGAGCCGGGGCAGCGCGGTTCCGCCGGGTATCGTGGTCCGATGGCAGGGAAAATCATGGCAATTTGCTTTTCAGCGCGGTTCTGGATATAGTATGGTAACGTCGCGGTGGAAAGTTCCCGGATCGTGTCGCCCGAGTGTTCGCCAGGAACGCGGTTTGCGGAGTATTCGTTCCGGGAGACGGGATCGCGTGGGAGAAAGAAAAAACATCATGACACCGGAACAGGAATGTTACAATCTGTTGTTCGCCGACCGGTCGTTTCCGCTGCATGCCATGCTGATCAACGCGGGCCGGGAGCTGGTGGTGTCCACCGCGTATCGCTGGGACGGTATGCGCCGCGGCAGCCGGGAGTTCGTGATCTGGCAGTATACGGAAGCCGGGGAAGGGGCCTTGGATCTGGATGGGGAGACCATTCGTCAGCGGTCCGGCTGCGCCATGCTGCTGATTGTGCCGGAACCGCATTGTTATTATCTGCCCGCGGATTCTCCTTTCTGGCGGGTACGGTTTCTGACCATGTATGGTGCCGAAGTGGTGCGTCTGGCGCGGGAATGTCGCCGCCGCTGCGGACCGGTGATGGTGTTCTCTCCGGACGATCCGGTGCCGGCGGCGGCACAGGATATTTTTCTCCGGTGTCGCGCCGGAACATTGACGGACGCGTATCTGGCGTCGTCATTGACCTATGATTTCATGACCCGGCTGCTGGCGGCTTCCGGAGCGGATGACCGGAGCGGGGAGCACGCGGCGTTTGTGCGGCGGGTCAACGATTATTGTCTGGCCCGTCTGGACCGTCCGGTCCGGGTGGAGGATCTGGCCCGGCGCGCGGGATACAGCCGCTGGCATTTCGCCCGGCTGTTCCGGGAGCGCTTCGGGCAGTCGCCCCGCGATTACGTGCTGGAGTTGAAAATGCGGCTCGCGGTTCGGCTGCTGCAGACCACGCCGAAAACGGTCAAGGAGATTGCCGCGGCATGCGGGTTTGACGATCCCGCCTATTTCTGCCGGGTGTTCCGGCATTTTCAGCAGACGTCCCCGGCGGCTTTTCGCACAGGGAAAAAAAAGAAAGCAGGTGGTATCGCTCTTGAGACACAACAACAATAAGGCCTTGCGGCCCCGATGCATAAACTGTTCAGAGATTGACCTGCTTTCTGATCGATATAATAAATCCGGGACCTGCATTCGTCAAGTCCCTTTTGCGGAAAAATGCTGTTTTTTTCTCTGCTCCTTCGTTCGCCGGAGCCGGAACCGGAACGAATTTGTAATCCCCGGACTTCGGTGGTATATTATACGATAGATATTTTTAGAACGGAGTCCCGTGATTCAGGAGATCCGCTGTCGGAACCAGGGATGGATTGAGACGCCCGTAACCCATATTCGGAGAAGATGTGAAAATGCGCAAAGTTTTGATTCCTACGAAACTGGATAAATTCGCCGCGGACCTGCTCGCGGAACGCGGCTATCAGGTGGTTCTGGATGCGGCCACCCCGCTGGCGGAGCAGGCCGCCCGACACGCCGACGCGGAAGTGCTGATCGTCCGCAGCGAGGCGGTCACGCCGGAAATCATCGATCAGATGCCTCAGCTCAAGTTGATCGTCCGCGCCGGAGCCGGATTCAACACCATCGACATTAAATACGCGCGCAAACGCAACATCGACGTGATGAACACCCCCGGCGCCAATTCCAACGCCGTGGCCGAAGAGGTGATCGCCATGATGCTGGCGGTTTACCGGCATGTGGTGCCCGCGGACATTTCCACCCGCGCCGGGAATTGGGAAAAGAGCAAGTTCATGGGCCGGGAACTGACCGGAAAGACCGTCGGGATCCTCGGACTCGGCCACATCGGCCAGCTGCTGGTCAAGCGTCTGGCCGGTTTCGACGTGAAGGTGCTGGGTTTCGACCCGATGCTGTCGCCCGCCACCGCCGAAAAACTGAACGTCAAACT
>CASFXO010000337.1 GCA_949298665.1 uncultured Lentisphaeria bacterium | reverse complement strand
CCACAACGTGCTGAACGTCATCCGCAACGGCGAAGCTCCCGACCGCCGGCGCAATTTCCCGACCTCCCGCAATATGGCGGCTCAGATCATCACGAAAGCCGAAACCGGAGCAAAGGATTACGCACTGCTCACCCTCCTGCTGGAAGACTACAACGGCATCGACCAGTATCGCCGGACCGTCTGGGAAAAAAACGGCGGCTTCTGGTTGATCGATCAGATCATCGCCCGCAAACCGGGCGATTACCTTTTCCTCAGCCAACTGCGCACCACCGGGGAAATCCGGGAAGATGACAAGGGGATTCTGGTCGCACAGAAACCGGGGAAAAATCCCGCCGTGCCCCATCTTTTTTCCATCAGCGAAGACGGCGATTCGGTCCGCAGCCGCTACTCCCGGCTGGAACGCTGTCACGGCCGCCCGAATACCGTACTGCCGGGATACACTTACTCCGACGGCGTCACCCGTTCGCTGCTCTACCGCCGGACCGCCGCGCTGAAGCCCGGGGATGAACAAAGCTTTTTCCATTACCTCACACCGCTGACCGCGGGAGACGCGCCGGTGCCGCTGCGCCGCGTGGCCGACCGCGCCCGGCTGGCCCTGACCGGGGACTTTCCCCGGCTCGCCGCGCTCGGCCCCCTGAACCTGCCCGGAGTCACGATCGACGCCGATTCCTGTTTCATCGGGCCGCGTGGAATCCTCGCGGAAAACGCCCGGAAAATCACCCTCGGCGACCGCGATTATCCGGTCATCGCCGACGGGCCGACCGTCATCACGTTCCGCGACGAAAAGGAACGCGACGAAAACGCCCGGACACTGGCGGCACTGCCGGAAACGCCCGCACCGTCCCGGACGCCGGAACCGGCGATCCCGCAACGGGACTTCACCCGTGTGCTGCCCCAGTCGAGTCCGGTCCGGGCGCTGGCGGTCAATGGTCAATACGCGGCGGTCGGTCTGGCCGACGGCACCTTCAAGCTGCTCGACGCGCAGGGAGAAACCGTCGCCGAACGGAAATTCGAACAGGAAATCAGCGCCATCGCCTTCATCGAAGCCGGTGATCGTTCCTGCTGGGCGGTCGGCGTCTGCGGCCCCCGCACCGACTCCATTCTGGAAGTAACGGCGGGCACGCTGCACGTGCTTTCGCCTGATGGACAAAAGGAACTCTGGCAGCGGGAACTGCCCTTCTACAGTCGGCGCTACGGCGATGCCCGGACCGTTTTCCGGGCGTTTCTCGACGGACAGGATGCGGCTCCGGCCATTGTGGTCGGCTGCGATTCCTGGACCTATCACGTCTTCGCACTGGATGGGACACCCGTCTGGCAGACCCGCTGCACGCACGGAGCCACCAGCGGTGCGGCGGGCGATCTGAACGGCGACGGCCGGGACGAGGTATTCATCGGCAATGAGTATTACTATCACACCATTCTGGATCACGCCGGAAAGCCGCTGAAAACCGCCACTCACGCCCCCCATGACGTCGCCGCCGTCATTCTCGATCTGAACGAAGACGGCCGGAAAGAAGTGATCGTCGGCCGTTACGACGGCTATCTCCACATCGACGCGCTGAAAGGCAACCCGCTGGACGGCCGCCAGCTCAACCTCGGCGGTCAGCCCCGGAACATCGCCGTCCTGCCCCCCGGTTCTCCCGCCCGGCTGGCCGCCGCCGCGTTCACCGGCATCGTCACCTTCATCGGAACGGACCTGAAACCGACCGCC
>CASFXO010000336.1 GCA_949298665.1 uncultured Lentisphaeria bacterium | reverse complement strand
GCTGAGGCGATCGGGTGTGGTTCCGACCCGTTTCCCCCGCAGAAAAATCTCCGCACCGCTCGGGGTTGAAGTCACTTCCACCTTGCCGGCAGGCGGAGGAGCCTGTTTTTTTTCACATCCGCCCGTCAGGACGCCCGTCGTCGTCACCAGCAACAGCAGAACGGCGCCGACCAACCATGAACTGCTCTTCTTCATCAGCGTCCTCCCATGCGGTTGAGGTAATTATCCAGCTTGATCAGCAATCGCCGGGCATTGTCATACTCCCGGGAATCGGGATCCGCCAGTTCCATGATCTGACGGAAAACGTACCGCAACTGTTCAAACTCCTTGAACTCAGCCAGCCGGATCCGCTCATAATTGAGTTCCTGCAGTTTGCGTGCCCGCAGCTTTTCCGCCTCGTCCAGCCGCTTCCGGGCTTTGTCCCACAAGGCGGGCTTGGGCGAAAACTGCTCCAGATAATTGACCGTAACCGCATAACGCTGAATGGCCGCCCGCAGATTCGACAGCCGCGCCTCGCGGTTCGCATACAGATCCTCGGCCTTGATGAAACTCTGTTCCGCCTGCTCGCGCAGCTCCTCCGGCGTCATCGCAATGGTCTGCAATCCATAGTTGTCGGCAAGAATGCCAATCGCATACTCCACGTCCTCGAACGCCTTCGGCGCCAGGTTGTTGAGGACCGCCACCTCCGCCAGCTTGCCGGCGTCCCCCACCACCAGGCGGCGACGCTCACGCTCGGAAGAAGAAACGTCGCCCGGCGGCGGCGAGGTTTCCGTCATGATTCCGGAGCGCTCGACGGAGGCGCGCAGCGATTCCAGACTCGCCTCGTTCAACGTTTCAATCCGGCGCTGAAAGCGGCGTTGCGACTTCAGGTCGTCGATCACGAATTCCGCCGCGCCGTTCTCCACATGCAGAACAAACCGGAACACATTGTCCGGCACCACCACCTCTTTTTCATAATACAGCAGAAAATCCTTCGGATCCGCCCTGCGGGACGCCGTTTTCGGCACCCGGGCTCCGCGATTTTCCTTCATCTGATAGAACCAGCAAATCCCGCTGATGACCAGCGCACACAAAAGAGTATAATACAACCGGTTCGACAGCAGACGCTTCGGTTTTCGGTCCGCCGTTTTTTCCCGGGCCGCCCCGCCGCCGAAAAGTTTGACCGAACCGCTGCGCACCGCCTCCGACCAGTCCTTAACCGTCATGGCGGCAGACTCGGACGCCCCGGAAGCATCCCCGGCAGGAGGCAACGCGGCGGCGGATGCCGCGGGCGGCTCCGGATTCATTTCGGCGGGCGGTTCCGCCACCGGCTTTTCATCTCCCATGGCGCAGAAAACCACTTTCGGCGCATTTTCCGCCAGCCCGGTGACCCGGAGCATCTGATCGCCGAATTCGACCAGATCGCCTTCCTCCAGCATCTGCGCTCCGGAAATCTTTTTTCCATTAACCTTGATACCGTTGGTGCTGCCGGTGTCCTCCACCATCCAGACACCGGATTCTCCCCGTCGAAACCGACCGTGATAACGGGAAACCCCTTCGGTTGGAATCTCCAGAATATTGTCGGTTTCCCGTCCGACCGTGATCTCCGGCACGGCGAGCTCCAGCTCTTCCCCGCGACGCACGCCGTTCACGAAAAAAATCTTCATAGTTCTGTGGTCCCGCCTTTCCCCGAAAGACTGCGCCGCGCACAGCGCTTCCCTCGCACCTTACATACCGTCATGATATAATATACCGCCGTATCGCAATTTCGCAATCGCCTCCGGACGGAGAATCTGGTTCAGCTTGAGCTGATGTCCGATCCGTGTCCCGCTCTCCCGTATGCTTCCGACCGGCAATTCCAGGACCGTTGCCGCGCCCGGCGCCCGTACCAGCGGCCGCCAGCACCCCAGATTTTCATATACCCCGACCACCCGGCTCTCCCGGTCGAGAAACACCACATCAAGCCGAATCCGCATGAAAAACGTATGAATCGCACCGCAGTGCGGAAACACCAGCGCATCCATCTCCGACGAAAAACGCCGCCCGATCATCCCCCGCGTACGCTCTCCCCAGCGCAATGCCGTCCGCGGTGCCCGGGCCAGATACCGTTGTGTATCCAGATTGAAGATCATTACATCACCACCTGAGCCATCTTCAGTCCCAGCGGAACCAGCAGAATAATGAGCACTGACGGGAAAATGAACATGATAATCGGCAGAATGATTTTCACCGGCGCCTCGTTGGCCAGTTTTTCCGCCATGGTGAAGCGCTTGTTGCGCAGCATGTCCCCCTGAATCCGCAGCAGCTGTCCGATGCTGACCCCCAGTTCCTCGGCCTGGATGATGGCGTTGACCACCGAGGTGAGATCGCTCTGTCGCACCCGCCGGGAAAGGTCCCGCAGCGCCTCCGTCCGCTTGCGCCCCAACTGAATCTCCTGAAAGGTCCGCAGCAGCTCTTCCCCCAGCGCGTCCACCCGCCGCCGCTGCAGGATGTCCCGCAGACTGGTCATGAAGTCCTTCCCGGCCTCCACCGAGAGGGTCAGCAAATCCAGCAGATTGGGCAGCGCCTTGAGAATCTCCAGATGCCGCGCCTGAATCCGGGTGTTGAGCCAGACGCCGGGATAAACCGCCAGCATCGCCCCCAGCAGAATCCCCGCCGTTCCGTGGCCGCTGAACACGCCGATCACGGCCGCCGCCACGCCCAGCAGGATGAAAATGAGGCGCAGCCCGATGAAATCCACCGCCCCGATGGAGTCCCCGTATCCTCCCATCCACAGCCGCGGTTCATCCGCTTCCCGCCAGGCGCGGCAGAGTTCGCTGCGGGCGATTCTCCGAAAATTCGGCACCAGCGGCATGACCAGCCGGATCATCACCGGCACCCCCCGCCGTGCCTCTTCGCTCATGGTTCCCTCCGACTCCACAAAGGAGAGCGCCCGCAGCACAAACAACGCCAGCATCGCAACGGAAACCCCGCAGCAGACCGCCGCCGCCAGCATCAATATCGATTCCATAGTTCCCCCTTCCCCGCCTCAGATGTCAATCGTCGTGATTTTCCGGATCACCAGAAATCCGATCGTCACCAGCAGCACCACCACCGCGATCATCAGATACCCGATGATGGAGTCGAACACCCCTTCCAGCAATCCCGGCGCCACAAAATGAATCCCGATCAGCAGCAGAAACGGCATCAGGCTGATCAGCCACGCCTGCATCCGTCCCATTGCGGTGATTGCATGCAGCTTGCCGCCGATGCGCATGCGTTCCCGGATCAATCCGGCCAGCCGTTCCAGCGTCGAAGTCAACTCCCCTCCGGTCTGTCGTGCCGTGATGATCGCGGTCGCCACCAGCTCGAAATCCGCCGATCCAAGCCGGGAATTCATATTGTCCAGCGCCTGGGTCAGCGGCACCCCCAGGCGGCATTCCTGCGCCAGCAGCCGGAACTCCACCGAAATCGGCGGCCGATCCTGATCGGCAATCTCATCGATGGCCTGATTGATGCTGAATCCCGCCTTCAGCGAGCTGGAAATGGCCATCAGCACATCCTCCAGCTGCTCGTTGAATTTCCGCAGTCTCCGTTTTCGCAGGAAGCGCAGCACCAGCCGGGGTGCCGGAAACACCAGCGCCGCCGCCAGCAGTCCAATCGCCACTCCACCGCTCCATGAGGAGCCCGGATTCAGCCATACCGTGAACAGAACGGTCAACAGCAGCACCAGCGCGCTCAAACCGAGACTCAAATCCAGCACCCGCCCCGCCGGCATCTGAATGAGGATATCATCCAGTTCCAGCCGTGCCTCGGCCAGATAGCGGTCCCGGTAACGCGTGGAAACGAACCCGATCACATCCACCAGCACATAAGCCGCCATGGTCACGCTGACGAACGCCAGCAGACTCGGCACCAGCGGGCTGTTCAATACCGGAATCATCTCAATGCCCCCCTGCGCGGATTGAACATATCCACATCCAGCGGCAACTTGGCCCGCTCGATTTCCTCCAGAAACGTCGGCACACCGCCGGTCGGAACAAACGTGCCGACAATCCGGTTGGCCTCGTCCCAGCCGTCCTGGCGGAAAACGAAAATATCCTGCATCGTGATCACTTCCCCTTCCATTTTGGTGATCTCGCTGACGTGCGTTACCTTGCGCGATCCGTCCCGCTCCCGGCTCACCTGCACCACGATGTCGATGGCCGAGGCGATCTGTTCCCGGATCGCCCGCAGCGGCAGGTCGAACCCCGCCATCAGCACCAGCGTCTCCAGCCGCGCCAGAGCGTCCCGCGGCGAATTGGCGTGAATGGTGGTCAGGCTGCCGTCGTGTCCGGTGTTCATCGCCTGAAGCATGTCCAGCGCTTCGCCGCCGCGGCACTCGCCGACGACGATCCGGTCCGGACGCATGCGCAGGCTGTTCCGCACCAGATCGCGGATGGTCACTTCGCCGCGTCCTTCCACATTCGGCGGCCGGGCTTCCAGCCGGACCAGATGTTCCTGATGCAGCTGCAGCTCCGCCGCGTCCTCGATGGTCACGATCCGTTCGCGGTTCGGCAGAAACGAACTGAGCACATTGAGCAGCGTCGTCTTTCCCGACCCGGTTCCCCCGGAAATGAGAATGTTCTTGCGTACCTTGACGCAGACGTCAAGAAACCGCACCACATCCTCCGAGATCGAGCCGAACCGGATCAGATCCGCTGCCTCCAGCGGCTTGCGCGCGAATTTCCGGATGGTGATCGACGGTCCGACCAGCGACAGCGGTGCGATGATCGCATTGACGCGCGACCCGTCCGCCAGCCGGGCGTCCACCATCGACGAAAGTTCGCCGATGCGCCGCCCCAGCGGCGAGACGATCCGCTCGATTGCCGCCAGCACCTGGGCATCGTCGGCAAAAGCGGTGTCGGTCCGGTACAGCACCCCGCCCCGCTCGACGTAAACCTGATTCGGCCCGTTGACCATGATTTCCGTAATATCTTCCAGCTCCAGAAGATACTCCAGAGGCCCGAGACCCACGGCCTCCTGCACCAGTTCCCGCTCCAGCGTCGCCGGCGTCACCGACGGCGGCAGCGGCACCGAGAGCTGCGACAGGATCTCCCGGATGGTCTCCGTCGCCTTGCGTTCCAATTCCACGCCGGTGACGCCGGAGACCGCCAGCTTTTTCAAATTGAGCCGGGTCAGAAGGTCCCGGTGGGCATGTTTCTTGATCTCCTGCAGCAGCGGCCGATCCCGATCCGATAC
>CASFXO010000335.1 GCA_949298665.1 uncultured Lentisphaeria bacterium | reverse complement strand
GGGGGGCGGACATTCCTCCTCCGGAATGTCCGGCAGAACGGAACGGGAAAACGGACCATTTTCCCGGGATCATTCCGGAATGAAGGAACTCCATCGGCCGCGCGGGACGTTTGGGCTCTTGCTTTTCCCGGGAAGCCGGTTTATTGTAAAATGGAACCGGAGTGGGGAACTTCGGAAGAGGATAGGAAAAATCAGGAGGATCAGGCATGAAGAAATGGGTGTTTTTTCTGTTGCTGGCATGCGGTCTGACGGCAGTCCCCGTCGGCGCGGCTGAAAACAGCTCGGCGGAAGACGGGTGGACCTTCCTGCAGATCTGCTTCGCCCCGGGAGTACCCTCGGATTCGGCCACGGTGCCGGTCAACGGCGTCAAGGTCGGCGCTCCCATCTCCGACGGCGCCCGGGTCAACGGAGTCGAAGGCGCCGTTTTTTACGCCGGCAGCAGAGAGGTGAACGGATTGCAGGGATCGCTGATCGCCGCCGCCGCCGACACGGTGGGCGGGTTGCAGCTGTCGCTGTTCAATCAGGTCCGGGACTGCTGCGGTCTCCAGCTCGGGATCGTCAATATGGCGGAAGGGAAGAGCTTCCAGATCGGGTTGCTCAATTACGTGAAAGACGCGTGGATTCCCTATTTCCCGGTGATCAATTTCAAATTCTGAATGCGGATGGAAAAGAGGAGTTGCTGAGATGAAGAAATGGATTTTGACGGTATGTGCGATCACCGGAGCCGCATGGTTGAGCGCGGGGGCGGAAGCCGCCGCTCCGGCCGCGTCCGCCACCCCCGCCCCGGCGGCGGCGAAGACGGAACTGACGCCGCGTCCGGTGGATCAGTGGACGCCGTTCCAGCTGGGTTTTCTGCCGTATTTCCCGTCGGCGCAGATGACTTCGAACGTCTACGGCATCAAGTCCGGCTGGCCGATGGTCTGCGGCGTGGGACGGGTCTACGGGCTGGAAGCCTCCTGGCTCTATTCCGGCACGGCGGAAATTCACGGCATTCAGGGCAGCTGGGTGGTGTGCGACAACCGCCGTTTCGACGGCATTCAGGCGGCTTTCGCGGTCTGTGTGAACGAAGAATCGTTCAACGGGCTGCAGTCGACGCTGGCCTTCTGCATGGCCGGTGATTTCAACGGACTGCAGGCGAGTGCGCTCAATATTTCCGGGAACGGGACCGGATTTCAGGCGGCGGCGATCACCAATGTGACCGGAGACATCACCGGATTTCAGGCGTCGGTGGTGGCCAACGTGTCGAAGAAACTGACCGGATTCCAGACCGCTCTGGTGAATTCGGTCGAGGAAAGCCGCGGCTGGCAGTTCGGGTTGATCAACATCTCGAAAAAGGGCGGGTTCCAGACCGGGCTGATCAATTACATTGAAGATGCCCCGATCCCGTTCTTCCCGATTCTCAACTTTTCGTTCTGAACGGAGGCGATGCTTCAGCCGGGGCCGGACGGTCCCGGCTTTTTTTGACGACAGGAGAGCATGATGGCGGGAAATATCCGATTGCGCCGGTTGGACCGTTTTTTGAAGTGGCTCAGCGTCGCCACGCTGGCGGCGCTGACGGTGACGGCGGTGCTGCGGCGGCTGCCGTCGCCGGCGCTGCCGGTCTGGTGGACGGAATGGTGTCTGCCGGTGCTGACGGCGGCCGCGGTGGGCTACCTGACCAATTATCTTGCCATCTGGATGCTGTTTCGCCCTTATGAGCCGAAACGGTTGTGGCGCTGGAGTGTTCAGGGGGTGATCCCGCGCCGCAAGGAGGAGATCGGACGGGTACTGGGAGAAGAGATTCCCCGGAATCTGCTGGATCCGGAGGTGCTTGCCGCGGAGGTCGGCGATCTGGTGGGGGAAACGCTCGCCGATCCGGGGGTGGTGGAGCAGATGCGCCGGCGGGTCAGCCGGTTTGCCCTGAGGTATCGGGAGGAGATTGCCGGGTTTGTGACGCCGTATGTGGAGGTGGCGCTGCGGCGGGCGCTGCGGGCGAATCTGACGCCGGAGAACCTGCATTTGTTTTATGACCGTGTGGTGGCGGTCTGGCTGAATGATCCGGCGGTGCGTTCCGCCCTGGCCTCCGGGGTGGTCGAGGCGCTCCGGAAACGGACGCCGGAACTGGTCGAAGTCGTCCGGGACAATCTTCGGTCCGGTGTTCAGGATTACATGCGGGAGGAGTGGCGGCACCTGTCCCGGCTGCTGGCGGCGGACCGTTTCGCGGTATTGCTGGTGGATTCGCTGAACTGGAACCGGATCGAGGCGCAACTGGGGCGGAAGCTGGAGACGGCGGAAACCCGGGAGGCGATCGCCGCGGAACTGACCCGCATTTCGGAACAGATCAGAGAATATCTGGAGTCGCCCGATGCGGCGGAGACCGTCGAACGCTTTCTCGCCGGCGGCGCCCGGCAGCTGGAATTCTTCCTGCACGAGTATCTGGCGGAGAAACTGCCGGAAATGACCGAGCGGCTGTTCGTTTCCGAAACATTCTGGCATCTGGTGCATGAGCAGTTGCTCCCCGTGGTGCGGGCGCAGGTGGACCATTACCTCCGGCGCGAAGGCCGGGACGCGATTCTCCGGAA
>CASFXO010000334.1 GCA_949298665.1 uncultured Lentisphaeria bacterium | reverse complement strand
TCCGTTCGCCGTCAACCTGATCACCATTGCGCCTGCCTACCGGGACCATCTGGCGATGCTGGCGGAGGTGAAAGTGCCGTATATTGTGTTCGCCGGGTCCTTCCCGAAGGAGAAAGAAGTGGCGGCGGCCAAGGCTACCGGCGCGAAGGTGATGTGCTTTGCTTCGACGATCTCCATTGCGGAACGCATGATCCGCTTCGGTGCGGACGCGATCATTCTTGAAGGCAGCGAGGCCGGCGGTCATATCGGCCATGTGGCGACCACGGTGCTGTTGCAGCAGGTGTTGTTCCGGTTCTCGGATCAGATTCCGATGTTTGTGGCCGGCGGGGTCGGCACGGGCAAGATGATGGCGCACATGTTGTTGATGGGGGCGGCGGGCGTGCAGTTGGGGACCCGTTTCGTCATGACCGAGGAATGCCGGGCGCACGCGAAATTCAAGGATGCGTTCATCCGGGCCCAGGCTCGCGATGCGATGTCCACGCCGCAGTACGACTCCAAACTGCCGGTGGTGGCGGTGCGTTCTCTGCGCAACAAGGGCATGGCCAATTTCGGTGCGCTGCAGCTGCGGCTGCTGCGGGAGCTGGAAGCCGGTACGATTCATCGTCAGGAAGCCCAGGATGAAGTGGAAAAATACTGGGTCGGGGCCTTGCGGCGCGCCGTGGTCGACGGCGATATCGACAATGGTTCACTCATGGCCGGGCAGTCGGTCGGGCTGGTGGACCGGATCATGCCGGTCCGGGAACTGGTGGCGGAGCTGTTGACCGACGCGGAAGCGGAACTCGCGGCGATCAGGAAGAAACTTATGCATTAACGCAAACCCGAACGGAGGAGTCATGCCGTCCCCGGTGGAATCAAACATCCGCAGGCAACTGCTGTTTCTGGCGGCGGCGGGGCTCTTCTGCATTCTGGCGATTGCGGGCTGGTCGACGCTGCGGGAGACGATCGGAAGAGTGGCGGGGGATTTTCTGTATCCGTATCTGCTGCTTTCCCGGCTGGGTGCGGACCGGTTGTCGGATCAGACGCTGCTGGTGTTTTCCCGGCGCGAGCTGGCGGAGCAGCTGGAATTACAGCGCAATGAAAACCGCCGCCTGGCCGCCCAGTCCGCCGCCGCCGCCGAGCTGCTGGTGGAGAACGATCAGCTGCGGCAGCAGTTGAAGCTTTCGCCGCCGCCGTCCTGGCACTACGTCAATGCGGAAATCATTCTGCGCGATCCCCGGTTCTGGAATGAACGCCTGACCGTGGACCGCGGCAGTCTGGACGGCATTACGCCGGGTGCCGCCGTGCTGACCACCACCGCGGACGGCGGGGTGATTCTGGTCGGGGTGGTGACGCGCGTGACGAAGCGGAGTGCGGAAGTCATTACCGTATTCAATCCCGAGTTGCGGATTTCCGCCGCTCTGCCGCTGAGCAACGCGGTCGGTATCGTCAATCCCGGGGAACGTCTGGCGCGGGCAGGGGAAGTGGATATCGGATTTCTGCCGGTGGAACGCAATTACATCGTCGAAGAGGTCCTGCAGACGACCGGTTTCGAGCGTCAGATTCCGCCGGGGATCAAGATCGGCAATCTGGCATCCAGCCAGCAGGTGGATTCGCTTTTTTCCAGTGAACTGTACCTGCGGGGGACATTTGTTCCGGCGGTGGACCTCAACAGCATCCGGTTCGTCGTGATCGCGGACCGGGCCGACCACCTGCAGGAGACGGAGCCGTGAAAGTCCGGACATTGAAATTCTGGTTCATTCTGACGCTGATGCTGGCGGGATCGACGCTGGAACTGGGGCTGGGATTGTTCGGTATTCTGCTGCCGGTGCTGGGGCCGCTGATTTTCTATGTGACCATGGTGTACGGCTGGCGGACCGGCGTGGTGGCAGCCATCGGCGGGGCGCTCTGGACGGATCTGGCATGCGGACGGGATTTTCCGATATTGCCGCCGGTCATGGCGGCGGTGGTGCTGGTGACTTGGCATTGTCGCCGCCGTAATGAGATCAGCGAGCTGCCGGACATGCTGCTGCCCGCGCTGGCGGCTTCCGGCGCGGCGGAAGCGGTCTGGCTGGCTGCCGGACTGCTGCGGTTCGGATGGGAACCCGGGACGATATGGAGCCTGGTCGCCCGGGGAATCTGGTTGACGGCACTGGAAATGGTGATCGCCTTTTTCCTCTGTTACTGGCTGGACAAGGCGGCGGATCGTCTGGGGTTGCCGGTCGGCGTGACACGACGGCAGACGCGTCCGGGCCATCGCCGCTGGCCGCAGGTCCGGACGGGCAGGTGAACGATGAAGAGCGGAAAATTCCGGATATTGGAAGACAGCCGGTTCCGCATCGCCCTGCTGGGAGGAATCATGGTGATCGGCGTCAGCGTATTGACGTCGAAACTGTATTTCGAGCAGATCCGGCGCGGCGACGATTACCGGGAGCGCATTTCCCGGCAGTCCGTGCGTCGGATCCGGGTGCCGGCCCGCCGGGGAAAGATTTTTTCGTCCGACCTGAAAGTTCTGGCGGACAACGCCGCGGGCTGTGCCATCGTGTTTTATCCGGAGGAAATGCGCCGTCCCGGCCGCCGGTCCCGACCGCGGACCATCGACTATATGTATGAGGCGGCTTCGGCGGTGGC
>CASFXO010000333.1 GCA_949298665.1 uncultured Lentisphaeria bacterium | reverse complement strand
CGTTTTTTCCGCGTTGCCTGAGACGGAATGATTCAGAAAAGATGAGTTTTTCGTTTCATTGATCGAACGCCCTCCGTTTTTGCATCGTTGCCGCTTGAAATGGCGAAACACTGAAGATATGTTGAACGGAGTAAAGTTTTTTCAGGAAACGCCCGAATGAGAAAAAAAACATCCGACACCTTTCCGGCCGGCATCGTCGACATCGGCTCGCATTCCGCGCGGCTGGATCTCTTCGCCGCCGCCCCGGACGGAACGATCCGGCTGCTGGAGAGTCTGGAACGCCCGCTCAACCTCGGCTTCGACGTCTTCCGGAACGGAACGGTTTCTTCCAGAAGCATCAATCAGCTCTCCGGCGTCATGGCGGATTTCACCCGGAAGCTCGACGAATACGGCGCCGTCGCCCGCCGGGTGGTCGCGACCAGCGCCATCCGTGAGGCGTTCAACCGAGAACTGGTCATCAGCCGGATCCGCCACGATTCCGGACTGGAGATCGAGATTCTGGAAGCGCAGGAGGAGGCGCGGATCACCTTTCTCTCCACCCGCGAGGAACTGCGCCGCTGCTGTGACTTCGACCGGATGACCGGCATCACCTTCATCATCGGCACCGGATCGCTGATCGTGATCTTCTTCGAAAACGGTCTGCTGAAATTCTACGAATCGGCGCCGCTGGGCACCATTCGTTTCTATGACGAGTTCGGGCGCTCGGGCATCCATCCGAAGGAAATCGTCGATATCCTCATCTCCTCCGCCATCGAACAGCGCCTGCGCGAATGCGTCCGGCTGCGCCCGGATCAGCCGCTGGCGCTCATCGGCATCGGTGCCGGGGTCCGGCTGCTGGTGCGCCGCCACGAAACCGTCCGCGAACAGACGGTCCGCCTCCCCGTAAACGCCGTGGCCGCCCTGGCCCGGCAGGCCATGCGTGAAGATCCCCAGCGGCTGGGGCGCGAACTGAACATTCCCGATCACCAGGCCATGAGTCTGGCACCATGCGGCAGTCTGATCTCTTATTTCCTGCATGAATTCAACTGCTCGGAATTTCTCTGTCCAAGCACGACGACCCGGACGGCGTTGCTCGATGATCTGGTGCGGCGCACGGAAAATCCGGACGCCCCCCCCTTCCTTGCCGACATGCTGGCGGCGGCGGAGGGCGTCGGCCAGAAGTACGGATTCGATCCCGGCCACGCCCGGAGCGTCAGCCGAAGCGCCCTGGCGTTTTTCGACAAACTCAAACGTTACTACGACTTCCCGCCGCGCAGCCGCATCTGGCTGGAAATCGCCGCGCTGCTGCATGACATCGGCCGCTTCATCGACGTCCGGCAACACCATAAACATTCGTGGTATCTCATCAATCACGCGCAGTTGCCGGGGCTCTCTCCGGCGGAACAGCGGCTCATCGCCACCGTCGCCCGTTATCACCGGAAGGCGCCGCCGAAGGCTTCGCACCCGGAATACATGGCGCTCGGGGCCGATGAAAAAGTCGCGGTCCTGAAACTGGCCGCCATTCTCCGGGTCGCCGACGCGCTGGACCGGGCTCATTGCGGGCGCTATCGGGATTTGAAACTGCAGCTGCGCGGCGACGAGTTGATCGTCCATTCCGCCGTCGCCGAGGACCGGCGGCTGGAAGAACTGTATCTGAAAATGAAAAGCGACATGTTCCGGGACGTCTTCGGACTTCAGCTCAAACTGGAAGAGGTATTGGAAAAATTATGAACGACTGCATCGACCGGAGCGACCGGTACATCAGCCGGGAACTGAGCTGGCTGGACTTCAATGCGCGCGTGCTGGACGAAGCCGCCTGCACCGCACATCCGCTGCTGGAACGGTTGAAGTTCATTGCCATCTTCAGCAGCAATCTCGACGAGTTCTTCATGGTCCGCATCGCCGGACTGCGACAGCTCGTGCAGCTGGGCAAGGACGCGCCGGATCCCGCCGGAGTCCGTCCGGAGGAACAGCTGGCGCTGCTTCGTTCCCGGTTGGAAAAGCTGTTGCACCGCCAGCAGAAACTGCTGGAGGAACTGCTGGCCGAACTGGAAAAGCAGGCCATTCGTCTGCGCCGCCCCCATGAACTTCCGGAGCCGGCGCGCAAGGAGTTGAAACGCTTTTTCCAGGTTCAGATCCTGCCGGTGCTGACGCCGCTGGCGGTGGACCCGTCGCACCCGTTCCCGATATTGAACAGCGGCGCCATCGAACTGGCGGTCAGCATGAAACCGGCGGAGCGGGAGGATACGGTATTCGCGTTCGTCGAAGTGCCGGAAGTGCTGCCGCGTTTCATCGCCGTCCGGGACGGCAGGCCGGGAAAGACCTTCGTGCTGCTGGAAGATTTGATCATGGACAATCTGGAGGAACTCTTTTCCGGGTGTGAAATCCGGGAATTCTTTCCGTTCCGGATTACCCGCGACATGGATTTTTCGGTGGAGGAGGAAGGCGTCGAAGACCTGCTCGCACAGATCGAGAAAAAACTCCTCCAGCGCCGCCAACGCGAACCGATCCGGCTGGAAATGCCGCGTTCGGTACCCGCCGGTGAGTTGTACAACTGGCTGTGCGGCGAATTCCGGCTGTCGCCGCAGTTCCGCTACCGCACCGGTGCGCCGCTGCATCTCAAACAGTTTTTCGAGCTGGCCGCCCGGGCGGAACGCCCTGATCTGCTGGAGCCGATCTGGCCGCCGATCATGCCGCCGGAATTCGCCGCGGGCGGTTCGATCTTCGACGCGCTTGCCGCACATGAACCGATTCTGCTCGCACCGCCGTTTCACGCCTTCACTCCGATCATCCGGTTGCTGGAAGAGGCGGCCGACGACCCGGAGGTGCTGGCGATCAAGCAGACGCTCTACCGGGTCAGCGGCAACTCCCCCGTGGTCCGCGCGCTGCAGCGCGCCGCCCGCAACGGCAAACAGGTAACGGTCATCGTCGAACTGAAAGCCCGGTTCGACGAAGGCAACAACATTCAATGGGCCCGCCGCCTGGAAGAATCCGGAGCGCATGTGGTCTACGGCATCAGCAATCTCAAAATTCACTGCAAGGCGCTGCTGATCATCCGGCGCGAAGACGGTTACATCCGGCGCTACCTCCATCTGGCCACCGGAAATTACAACGACAAAACCGCCGCGCAGTATACCGACCTCGGCCTCATGACCTGTGATCCGGATCTCTGTTTCGACGTAGCCAACCTGTTCAACGTGATGACCGGATATTCCGCCCCGCCGCCGCACTGGCGGAAAATCGCCGCGGCACCGTTCGATCTGCGGCAGCGGGTGCTGGAGTTGATCGACCGCGAAGCCCGACTCTCCACCCCGGAACGCCCGGGACGGATCATCGCCAAAATGAATTCGCTCTCCGACACCGATGTGATCGACCATCGGCACGCGGCGGCCGCCGCGCACGTCCGGATCGATCTCATCGTCCGGGGCATCTGCTGTCTCAAACCGGGACCGGCGACCGGCAACATCCGGGTGATCAGCATCGTGGACCGATATCTGGAGCACTCACGGGTCTTTTATTTCCAGAACGGCGGCGAAGAGGAATTCTACCTCTCCAGCGCCGACTGGATGTACCGGAATCTCAGCCGCCGGATCGAACTCCTGTTCCCGGTGGAATCGCCGAAAATCCGGAAAGTTCTGTTTGATCTGCTGCGTCTCCAATTGAAGGACGACGAAAAGGGACGGCGTCTGATGAATTCCGGACGCTATACCCGGAAACTCCCCGAACACCACACCCCCGCGCGCAGCCAGGCGGAAAGCTACCGGTATTTCCGGAATCTGGCTGAAGAGGCCGCCGAGACCGGTGAAAATGTATTGAAAGTATTCGCCGCGCCGGAGACGGACACCCCGCAGCCGCCCCGGTAAACGCGAAACCAACCAGGAAGGAACCCTGAAATGAAATGCGTCGGAATTCTCACCGCCGGCGGCGACAGCCCCGGATTGAACGCCGCCATCCGGGCCGTCGGCAAAACCCTGGTCCGCGGCGGATATCGTCTGATCGGCTTTCGGGACGGTTTTGAAGGACTGGCATTCGATCGGACCATGCCGCTGGAGGAAGCCACCTGCTCCGGCATTCTGACCGTCGGCGGCACCATTCTGCGTACCAGCCGCAACAAGCCCAATAAAATGCCGGTCGGCGGCGAATGCATCGACATGACCGGCGCCATCGTCGAAAATTACCGCAAACATCAGCTCGAATGCCTGATCTGCATCGGCGGCGGCGGCACCCACAAGAGCGCCCTGCTGCTGCAGAAAGCGGGCTTGAACATCCTCACCATGCCCAAAACCATCGACAACGACGTTGCCCATACCGACACCACCATCGGTTTCGACACCGCTTTGTCGGTGGCGACCGGGGCGTTGGACAGTCTGCATTCGACCGCCAGCAGCCACAAACGCATCATGCTGGTACAGATCATGGGACACAACACCGGCTGGCTGGCGCTCGGCAGCGGACTGGCCGGCGGCGCCGACGTGATCCTCATTCCGGAAATCCCCTACCGCCTCGACAAGGTCGCCCAGGCGCTGCTGCAGCGTTCCCGCGAAGGCAAGCTCTTCAGCATCATGCCGATCGCCGAAGGCGCCCTGTCCCGGGAGGACACCGCCCGGCTCGCCGCGCTTCAGGAAAAAAAGGAACAGGCGAAAAACAAGGCGGAAAAAGAGGCGGCCAAACGGGAAATCGCCGCGTTTCATTCCGCCTGTTCCACCCGGATTTTCGAACTGGCCTCCCAGCTGGAGGAACGTTCCGGACGGCAGACGCGCGTCACCATTCTCGGCCATCTCCAGCGCGGCGGTTCGCCCTCGGCCTCCGACCGGCTGCTGGCGACCCGGCTCGGCTCCGAATGCGCCAAGGCGGTTTTCCGGCAGAAGTACGGCTTCATGATCAGCGCCAGCGGCGAAGGCACCGCCCTGGTCCCGATCGCCGAGGTGGCGGGCGTCCGTAAAACCGTTCCACTGGATCACCCCTGGATCGAATCGGCGCGCAAACTCGGCGTCGCCTTCGGAGATTGACGCCGAAATGGGAGTGGAAATCGAACGCAAATTTCTGGTGCGATCCGACGCCTGGCGGGCGGTGGCCGGACCGGGCATGCCGATTCTTCAGGGGTATTTCGACACCGCGCCGTCCGTCACCGTGCGGGTCCGGCTGGCGGGAGAGCGCGGCTTTCTGACTCTGAAAGGCACGAGTCGCGGGTTCAGCCGCAGCGAATTCGAATATCCGATCCCGGTGGAGGACGCCCGCCGGATGCTGGCGGAATTCTGCGCCGACCGGCTGATCGAAAAGGTCCGCTACCCGGTCCGTCATGCCGGATACGACTGGGAAGTGGACGTTTTCTCCGGCCGTCACGCAGGACTGGTGCTGGCGGAGCTGGAACTGGCGGACGCTGCCGTCGAATTTCCTCGTCCGGCGTGGCTGGGGCGGGAAGTCAGCGGCGACAGCGCCTACGGCAACGGCGCGCTGGCGCGCAACCCCCGCCCCATGATGAACGTTCCCGATTCCCCATAAATAAACCACAGGGAGGCACTGATGAAACACACTCATTTCGGTGTATTCGGCATCATCGCCGCGCTGCTCCTGGCCGGCTGCAACGCCACCCGCACACTCAGTCCGTCGGTCACGCGCAACGACACCCCCGCCGTGCAATCCCAGTTGACCGGGGAATGGACCGGAACCTGCGGACAGGAACAGGTCCGGCTGAAAGTCGCCTTCGATTCCGGAAAACAATGCCTGCGTATCACCGGCAACATGACGAAAGACAAGACCTTCCGCCCCCTGCTGCCCATGATCGGCGGCGTATCCACGATCAACGACAAGCTGTTTCTGACAGTTCTGGCGGATACGGAACAGCTGTTGCCGGGCCACCACCCGGATTCGGCCATGCTGCTGATCACCCCCTTCTATCTCCTGCAGCTGGAACGCCGGGAAAACCAATGGGTACTGGAACTGGTTACTTTCGCCGAATACCGGGATTCGCAATGGCAGGCACTCTCCCCGGATTTACAGCTCCGGGACGGTCTGGTGCTCAATAATACGGAAACTCTCAATCGGCTTCTGCGGGAAGGACGCTATCGGCTGGAGCCCTTCATGACGCTCTCTCCGGAAAAAACGCCGTCCGCCGCCCCTTCCGGCAAGCGCTGATAAGTCGGATTGTGCGGAAAGAGTTCCCGGGCGCGCCGCAATTCCCGGAGTGCGGTCTCCGTATCACCCCGGTGATACGCAATCAACGCCTTGCGATGATACAGCGCCGCCCGCCCAGGAGCGCGCCGCAGGGCTTCCGCGATCATCCGTTCGGCATCTCCCCACCGGCCGCGCGCCAGCATGAAATCCGCCGCCGTCGACCAGGGAAATGACGAACGGGGACGCAGCCGCACGGTCTCCTCCAGCGCCGCCTGTACCGCGCCCGGATGGATGGCGGCCGCCTGTTCCGGAGTCTTGTTCCGCATGGAACACAACGTGATCAGCCGATCGAAAACCATCTCCGAATGCAGCAGCCGCACCCCGGCCCAGCCGGAATACAGCGCCAGCAGCGCGAGTACCGTCATCGCCGCCACCTTCCATCCCCCGCTCTTTCCGGAATCGGCTTCTACGGAAGATTCCGGAAGCTCCGCTTCATCCTGCCGGTTGCGGGCCAGCAGGGCCGCGCCGACCGCGGCGAACGCCGCCATGTTCGCCGGAACCTGTACGTTGAGATCCATCATCGAGTGAATGATGAATCCGGTCATTCCGAAAAGCCCCGCAACCGTCTCCAATGGAAAGCCCTGCTGCGCTTCCCGCCGCAGACCGCGCAACAAATGCACCAGCGGATACAGCAATCCCGCCGCCAGCACCGCCACCAGCAGAGTCCCCGCCTGCGCCCCGGTCATCAGAATATTGTGCGGATCATGCGCCGCCTCGTCCGACACAATCGCCTTGAGCCGCATGTGTTCGAAAAAGAATTCACCCCAGCCGCACCCCGCCAGCGGATGCCGCCACCAGAGCAGCAGCGAACTGCGCAGATAATCCGCCCGTGCCGCCATGGATTCGAATCCGCGCCCGTAACAATGGATATAATACGCGCCGCCTGCCACGATCAACACCGCCGCCGCCACCAGCAATGTTTTCCAGCGGCGACGCATCGGCCAGCATAACGCAAACAACGCGCCGGTCAGCACCAGCGCCAGATAAGCCGCCCGGCTTTTGGTCAGCAGCAGCACTGCCAGCGCACCGCCGCCGCCGATCACGAGAAAAATCAGTCGCGACCATTTCACCGGTTCCACCCGGCCGCCCCAGCGCCACAATTGCGCCAGCAGCAGCGGCCAGAGCAGCAGCAGATAACCGGCCAGGGAATTGCAGCTGGTGAAGGTGGCGAACACCCGGTCGTCGAAGGTTCTGGCCTTGATCACGTGCCCCATGGAAATCCCCTGCGCCTCCTGCTCCTGCAGATATTGACGGGAGCGTTCGAAGCCCCAGAAATATTGTTCCAGTCCGCTCCAGGTCAGCAGCAGCGTACCCACCGCCAGAAACAGCAGCAGCCGCCGCGCGCCTTTCGGCTCGCCCAGACAATAGAGCGCCGCCGCCGCCGCGTAGGCGCCGATTCCGGCGAAATGCGCAATCTGCATATACGGGAAATCCCAGGTGGTCGCATGCCTCCATCCGGGAAGCGCCGCCAGCACCACGCCGATGCTCCACAGCGCGCCGAATCGCCATGCCGGCGACTCCACCCGCGCCGCCACCTCCGGCCAGGCCGGCAGCGCCAACAGCAGCACCACCGCCGCAGCAATCCCGAAAGAGACGGCGGGCCAGTTGACCACCAGCAGCGCCAGCAGGGAATCCGGAAAGAAGGAGGTCACCTCCGGCACCACCCCGAACACCCCGAACTTGAGCGGCAGCAGCAGCGTCAGCAGCAGCAATGCCCCTTCCGCCGTCTGCCGCAGCAGCCGTTTCATCATCGATTCCGGCTGACGAGGGAGTGCCTGCTTTTTCATTGCTTCACCGGGAAAATACAATGGTCCGCCGACCGGAAATGATCACCCGGCGTTCCAGATGCGCCCGCACCGCGCGGGTCAGCACCCGGCGTTCGATGTCCTTGCCGATGCGTTTAAGTTCATCCGGATCGCTTTCGTGGGTGATACGCTCCACGTCCTGTTCGATGATCGGCCCTTCATCCAGCTCCGCCGTCGCGTAATGGGCGGTGGCGCCGATCATCTTCACCCCGCGTTCCCAGGCGCGAAGATAGGGGTTCCCGCCCTGAAACGCCGGGAGGAAGGCGTGGTGGATATTGATGATCCGCGACGGATAATGTTCGATGAACCGGTCGGACAACACCTGCATGTAACGGGCCAGCACCACCAGATCGATGTGGTGCCGATCCAGCAGTTCGATCACCTGCTCCTCCTGCTCCGCCTTGCGCCCGGGTTCGACCGGGAAACAGAAAAACGGCACCCGGAACATGTCCGCGACGTGCTCCAGATCCGGATGGTTGCTGATGATCAACGGGATTTCACAGCCGAGGTCCCCCTCCCGCACATGCGCCAGCAGATCGTACAGACAATGCGATGTCTTGGAGACCAGCAGCGCCACTTTGGGCTTGTCTTCCCCGTAATAGATCGAATACTCCAGCCCCAGCGTGGCGGCGAATCCGCCGAATTCCTCCTCCAGCTGCTTGCAGGTGATCTCCATATCGGAAAGATCCAGCCGGATGCGCATGAAATACCGCCCCTCCCGCAAGTCGGTGTACTGGCGGCATTGCAGAATGTTGAATG
>CASFXO010000332.1 GCA_949298665.1 uncultured Lentisphaeria bacterium | reverse complement strand
GGGCGATTCCCCGCGGAGATGGAGGCCGCTTGCGGCGGTTCGCGGCGGGAAGGGGGACGGAAATGACGGAGGCGGGAGTGTCGTCGACATTCCCGCCTTTTTCGTATCCGAAACGCCGCCGCGGGCAGCGACCGTGCCGCTCGAAGACGGAAAATCCCGCCGGAACTATGCAAACCTTCCGAAAACGATTAAATTGTAGAGTAGAAGGAACGGGATAACATCAACCAGACAGGAGTTTTTTTCAAGTATGATGATCACGGCCGGAAAAATTGCGGAAATCGTCAAGGGGGAACTGCTCGGCTGCGCGGAGCGCGAAATCACCGGAGTCGCTTCCCTGAAGGACGCCAATGAACATCAGGTGTCGTTTCTTGGGAACAAGAAATATCAGCATCAGCTGGCGGATTCCCGGGCGGGGGTGGTGCTGGTGTCCCGGGACATGGCGGGGGAGGAACGCGGCGACAAGACGTTCATCGTCTGCGAAAACGTCGATTATGCGTTCAGTCAGGCCATCATGGTGTTCGCGCCGCCGCCGGTCCGGTTTGCGCCGGGGATCCATCCGAGCGCGGTGGTCGATCCCAGTGTGAAGCTCGGCCGGAATGTCCACGTCGGGCCCAACGCGGTGATCGACGCCGGAGCCGAAATCGGCGATGAAACCGTCATCGCCGCCGGATGCTACATCGGACACGAGGTCAAGATCGGCGCGCAGTGTCTGCTCTATCCCAACGTGACGGTCATGTACCGCTGCATTCTCGGGAACAAGGTGGTGCTGCATCCGGGCGTGGTGATCGGGGCCGACGGTTTCGGCTTCATTCCGACGCCGAAGGGTCTGGTGAAGGTGCCGCAGACCGGGATCGTCCGGATCGACGACGACGTGGAGATCGGCGCCAACACCACGGTGGACCGCGCCCGGTTCGACAAGACCTGGATCAAGGCCAACGTCAAGATCGACAATCAGGTCATGGTCGCCCACAACGTGGTGATCGGCGAAAGCTCGATTCTGGTCGCCCAGAGCGGCATCGCGGGCAGCGCCGAGCTCGGACGGGGCGTGATCCTCGCCGCCAAGGCCGGTGTCAACGGGCATATCACGCTCGGGGACGGGGTTCAGGTGGCGGGGACTTCCGGCGTGGTCAAGAGTCTGCCCGCGGGCGCCGTTGCGGTAGGTACTCCGGCGGAAAGCCAGCGCGAATTCATGGCGCGACACACGTTGCCCAGCCGGTTTGAGAAACTCGCCGCCAAGGTCAAGGAACTCAAGGCGGAAGTGGAAGAACTCAGGAGAAAATGACGCGGAAAACAGCCGCCGGAGGGGGTCGGCGGAACCGGCGGCGGAGTTGGCCGGCATTGCTGTGCGGCACCGTCGCCGCTTTCCTGCTGCCGGTGGCGGCAGCGGCGGAGAAAGCCCCGGAAGCGACCGATGCGCTGCGGGCGGCGGCGCTGCGGGGCGATGTCGAATCCCAGCTGCGGCTGGGCAGTGAATTTTTCCATGGCGTCAACCGGCCGCGCAATCCGGAACTGGCGGTGTACTGGTTCCGGAAGGCCGCCGCGGGAGGCAGCGCCGAGGCGCATTATAATCTGGGCGTGTGTCTGGAGGGCGGCATCGGCGTGACCGCGTCACCTCTGAAAGCCTACCGGGAATATGAACCGGCGGCGGCGGCCGGTATCGCGCCGGCCCAATTCCGGCGGGCCATGCTGCTGCTGTCGGGCATCCCGCCGGAAACGGAACAGAGTTCCGTCCTGCCCGGCGTGAACGCCGACCCGGAACAGGCGAAAATCCGGCTGCGGGAACTTGCCGCCGCCGGATACATGCCGGCGAAGCGCGAACTGGCCGCCCTGACGCTGGACCGGAAGGCGGAGGAGCGCCGCCCCGAAGAACTGCGGGAAGCCCTCGCTTTGCTGGAGGAGGCCGCCGAGGCCGGAGATGCCGGAGCCATGCGGCGTCTGGCGGACTGCTGTTACGGCGGCATCGGGATGGCGCCGGACCATCGGCGAATGGCGGCATTGCTGCGGCGGGCCGCTGAAGCGGGGGACCCGGAAGCCGCCGGGAAACTGGCCTATTGCTATGAAAACGGCATCGGTGTCGAACCGGACGAAAAGGAAGCCTTCCGCTGGCTGGGCATCGCCGCCGAGGCCGGTTTGCCGATGGCGCTGGCCAAACTGGGAGAATATTACTGGAACGGGCGGCTGGTGCCTCAGAACGTGCCGAAGGCGATCGAACTTTACCGCGCCGCCGCCGAACGGGAAAACGGTTACGCACTGTTCCGGCTCGGCGTCTGTGCCGCCGAAGGCATCGGACTGGAGAAGAACGATCAGGAGGCGTTTCGCTATTTTCTCCGGGCCGCCCGGGCGGGGGACGTGAACGGGCAGGTCAATCTGGCGCTGGCATACCGGGACGGTCGCGGGCAGACCGCCGATCCCGGGGCCGCCGCCTACTGGTTCCGGCGCGCGGCGGAGCAGGGGAATGTCCGCGCCATGCGCGAATACGGACTCTGCCTGATTTCCGGGAACGGCGTGCGGCGGGACCCACGCGAAGGCCTGCGGTTGTTGCAGCGGGCCGCCGAAGCAGGGGATGTCGAAGCCCGGAGACTGCTGCGGTTATAAGGGTTTTTCCGGGATTTTCCCGGACGCGACTTGTCAAGGCGGGCGCGGCGGTATACATTATGCTCCATCGGGAAAAGTCAGGATTATATACGGGAGTCTCATCGTTGTTTATGACCAGGATATTGGCCGGTCTGTCCGGTATGGCGGCCCTGCTGCTGGCGGTCGCCGGATGCGCGACGCCGGTGGTGGTGCCGGAAGTCTTGCAGCAGCCGAAGGACGCGGGGATTTACACACGGTTCAACCTGTGGTATTCCGATCCGTCGGAGATTTCATCGCTGAATGTCCAGCAGGGGCGTTTTCTGCCGGTCGGGAGTCGGGTGGAGCCGGAGTTTGCGACGGAGCGGGAGCTGGTGTTCCGGGATGAGCAGGGGGCGCGTTATGTGATTGATTTCGATGCCGGCATGCGGATGTGTGCGATGCGTGATTTCATCCGGGAATTTCTGACGCTGGATTCGCCGGAAAAGCAGTTCGAAGGTGTGCGTCCCGAAGCTCTGCCTTATATCCGGCGCGGCGAAGTGGTGCCGGGCATGTCGCGGCAGGAAGTGCTGCTCGCCTACGGGCCGCCCCCGGCCTGCCGGACGCCGAGTCTGCGCAACGAAACCTGGATTTACTGGATTGCACCGGAGCAGACCATCCGGGTGGTGTTCCGCAATGACAAGGTGCGCAACATCATCAACGCCAACGAATAAATGACCGTTTGCGGGAACGTCAGAACGGCAGTTCGCCCGCAGCAGTGCCGCGCGGCGGGGTGTCCGGCGTGAAATCCCGCCATTCACCGGATTTTCCGTCATCGCGGGAGAGGATTTGAATTTTCCGCTCCATGGCTTCGAGCCGGGCGCGGCAGACGGCAAGGAGGCGGCTGCCGGTTTCGTAATCGGAGATCAGGTTTTCCAGCGGCAGCTTGCCGCTTTCCATTTTGGCGACGAGTTCTTCGAGGCGGGCGAGGGCCTCTTCGAATTTCAATGATTCGAATTCATTTTCGGATGCGGTCATGTTCCGGGCCTTCTCCTGTTGTTTTTTTCAGGGGAGAACCTACCGCATCCGGTTGTTTTTGTCAAGCACGGGAACGGAATTTTTCCCGGGAGAGGATGGAAAAATGACAAATAACGGACGCCGCCGGAGCGGTACGGACCCCCGCGGGGTGTTCCCGGTCAGTCTGGGATGTCCGAAAAATCTGGTTGATACCGAAATCATGGCGGGATTGCTGGTGACCTCCGGTTACCGGTTGACGCTGGATGAGGAATCGGCTTCGGTTTATCTGATCAACACCTGCGCGTTTCTGCCCGCGGCCCGGGAGGAGGCTTACGCGGCGATCCGGGACGCTGTGCGCTGGAAAAAACGCCGCCCCGGCCGCCGGATCGTGGTGACCGGATGTCTGCCGGAGAAATTTCGGGACGGGACCTTGAACGGGCGTTTCCCGCAGGTGGACGTCTGGCTGCGGGTGGATGCGATTCCGCAACTGGCCGCGGTGCTCGACGGCGCGCCGGCGCCGGAATGCGGGGGCGAACCGGTGTTTCTGGGGGACCACACCATGCCGCGGTTGCTGTTGACGATGCCGCATGTCGCCTATCTCAAGATTGCCGACGGCTGCGACAACCGCTGTGCATATTGTGCGATACCCGGAATTCGCGGCGGTCTGCGGAGTCGTTCCGCCGAATCGGTGCTGACCGAGGCGCGGCAGCTGCTGGCGGGCGGTGCGCGCGAGCTGGTGGTGGTGGCGCAGGACATTACCGCTTATGGACAGGATCGTCCGGCGGCCGGAGAGACGGCGGGAGGTCTGATCCGGGCGCTGGATGCGCTTGACGGGGATTTCCGGCTGCGGCTGCTGTATACCCATCCGGCGCATTATACGGCGGATTTCATCGACGCCGTGGCGGAAAGCCGGCACGTGGTGCCGTATCTGGATCTTCCACTGCAGCATATCAACGACCGGATTCTCCGGGCGATGGGACGCAGGGTCGGTCGCGCCGATGTGGAAACACTGCTGCTGACATTGCGGGAACGCATTCCGGGACTGGTGCTGCGGACGACGTTCATCGCCGGACTGCCGGGGGAAACCGAGGCGGAATTTGCGGAGCTGGAGGCGTTTATGCGCGATCAGCGTTTCGAACGCTGCGGGGTTTTCGCCTTTTCGCCGGAACCGGGGACGCCGGCGGCGCGGATGCCGGACCAGGTGTCGGGCGAGGTTGCCGCGGACCGGGCCGCGGCCCTGATGGCGTTGCAGCAGGAGATCATGCGGGAACGGCAACGGGAATGGGTCGGGCGCGTCGACCGGGTATTGATTGATGCGGTTTCCGGGAACCGGGCGTTCGGGCGGGGGACGGCGGATGCGCCGGATATCGACAATCGGGTGGTGATTTCCCGTGGCGGGCGCTTGAAAGTGGGGAACTTTTATGATATAGTCATAACCGCTGCGGATGCGTATGAATTGCGCGGAGAATGCTGGAAAGGTACGGACGGTAGTGCTGCTGTCCGGAGATGATTGGCTGAGGAAGAGTGGATGAATCTGCCGAATATTCTGACTGTGGGCCGGATGGTGCTGGTGATGATTTTCGTCGTGCTGGCGGCCAATGCCGGCAAGGTGTTTTTTCCGGATGGGAGCATGCCGGACCGGGTGCTGACGATTCGCATGACCGCCTATGTGCTGGCGATTCTGGCGGGGGCGACCGACCTGCTGGACGGCTATCTGGCCCGGAAGTGGAATCAGATCACCGATTTCGGGGCGCTGATGGACCCGCTGGCGGACAAGGTGTTCATCACCGCCACGATGCTGATGGCGGTGGAATACCGGCTGATGCCGGCGTGGATCGTGGTGCTGGTGATCAGCCGGGAGTTCATGGTGACCGGGCTGCGGACGATGGCGGCGAAGCGCGGGATCGTCATTTCGGCGGACCGATGGGGAAAGCTGAAGACGTTTCTGCAGATGCTGATGCTGGCATTGGCCGGGGCGTCCTGGGTCGGCTGGTTCGATCTGCATCATACGGTGGTTGCCGGGATCCGGCTGTGGAGTGTCTGGATGGTCTTTCTGACCGGAATCGTGGCGGTTACGGTGTTTTCCGGGCTGGGGTACTTCAT
>CASFXO010000331.1 GCA_949298665.1 uncultured Lentisphaeria bacterium | reverse complement strand
ATATCCTGCCCGACATGCTCGGGATCCGCAAGCGTGTAGATCTGGATGCCGCTGAGCCCGTTCTCTCCGACCTTGTCGTCGATGCTGATGATGGTGTTTTCATAATGGATCGGCCGTCCCGGCTCGAAGAGCGCCAGCGGCTGGTCGATGGCGGCGACGGTCATGAGCTGGCGGGATTTCCCCAAGAGGGGCGGACCGACCTGCACCTGCAGATAAAGACACAGGGCGGTCAGAACCACGGTGATCAGCAGGATCGGCGAGACGATCTGCAGAATGGAGACGCCGCAGGCGCGCATGGCGGTGATTTCGGAATCGGCGGAGAGCCGTCCGAAGACCAGCATCACCCCCACCATGACCGCCCAGGGGATGGTGAAGGTCAGCACGATCGGCAGAATGTACAAAGTGAATTTGAGAAAGGTCAGAAACGAGATGCCCTGCGCCAGCAGGTCCAGCACTTTGACCAGATTCGCGCCGGTCATGCCGAAGGTCAGAATGCCGATCGCCATCCCGAATGCCAGCAGGAAGCCGCGCGTGACATACCAATTTAAAATGAACATGAAAAAATACCGAATTTCTGTAAAAACGTTTTCAGAATGTCCGCCGTCCGCCGTTTCCGGCGTCGACGCACGTACCAAAAGATACACGCGCAAACGAGGTTTCGCAAATTGCCGTCCGCTTTTTTACTTGAAAAAACGCTTCCTGCGGTGTATCTTGAAGAATCTTCATTCAGGAACACTCGGAATCAGCCATGATCTATCTGCCGGAACGCCCCTTGATCCCTCTGGAAGACGATATTTCCGGCCTGCTGGACGAATCGGAAGTTTCTCGGGAATCGGCGTTTGCTGAAGTAGCGGCGGCGGAGGCCGTCGCCGAAGAACTGCCGGAACCAATGCGTCGCCTGATGGCGGACACGGCGGCGTTTTTCGCACCTGACGGGACGTTGCAGCAGGCCGCCCGGCTGGAAGGGCGCGACTGCGAATTCCGGCCGCAGCAGCTGGCCATGGCCCGGGCCGTTGCCGGAGCGCTGACGTCCGGACGCAACCTGGCGGTGGAGGCGCCGACCGGCGTCGGCAAAAGTTTCGCGTATCTGGCGCCGCTGGTGTTCCGGTCCCGTTGTTCGGGACGTCCGGCGCTGGTTTCGACGGAGACGATCAATCTGCAGGAGCAGCTGGTGCATAAGGATATTCCGCTGCTGCGGGAGCTGACCGGCATCGATTTCAAGGCCGCGCTGGCCAAGGGACGGGGGAATTACCTGTGTCTGAGGCGGTTGCTGTTGGCCACGGGGGAACAGCGCGACGCCATGCTGCCCCAGCCTTCGCTGGCGCTGGATTTGGAGCGCATCGCGGACTGGGCGGACCGCACGGAGGACGGGGAGCGCGATTCACTGCCGGGACGGGTGGCGCCGGAGGCGTGGGCGCTGGTCTGCTGCGAAGGGGGGAGCTGTCAGGGACCGAAATGCGGTTTTTTCCGAAATTGCTTTTACTTCAAGGCGCGGCAGGAGTGGGAGGCGGCGGATATCGTGGTGGCCAATCATGCGCTGTTTTTCACGGATCTCGGGATGCGCGGGGAGGGGCCGGAGAGCGGATTGCTGCCGAATTACGGCGCGGTGGTGATCGATGAGGCGCACACGCTGGAGGACAACGCCGCCGAATACCTGGGGATGCATCTTTCGCGCGCGGGAATCATGGGCATGCTGAACCGGTTGTTCCAGCCGGAATCGGCGCGGGGACTGCTGATGCGCGCCGGTTCGGACACGCTGGCGCTGCGGCAGATCATCGCGGCGCTGCGGGATGAGGTGAGCCGTTTCTTCGCTCCGTTCGAAGCGTACCTCCGGGAGGATCCCGAACGGCGTGACGGTGGCGGCGAGGGCGGCGGCGCGCGCCGGATCCGGGAATGCGGAAGGTTTGCCGACACGCTTTCCGAACCGCTCAAGGTGCTGTACCGGAAACTGGCGGAATTGCTGGAGGAACAGGAAGAGGAAGCCTACCGGACGGAGCTGCAGGCGCAGCTGGACCGCTGCCGGGGGTATATCGACGGAATCCGCGCGTTTATCGGCATGGAGCTGCCGGATGCGGTGTACTTTGTCGAGAGCGATCGCGGCGGTGTGGTGTTGAATGCCGCGCCCCTCAATGTGGCGGATTTGTTGCGCGAACTGCTGTTCACCCGGGACTTTCCGGTGATTTTGAGCAGTGCGACGCTGACGGTACGCGGCGGGTTCGACTTTTTCTGCGGGCGTACCGGTTTCGACAGTGGGGATACGTTGCTGCTGGATTCGCCGTTCAAGCGCGAACAGGCGCAGGTGTTCATTGACCGGGCGATGCCGGAACCGACTCATGCGGAATACCATGAAGCGCTGGTCCGGGAGATTCCCCGTTATCTCGAAATGAGCGGCGGCAAGGCGTTTGTGCTTTTCACCAGCTACGCCACGCTGCGCTACTGCGCGGAAGAACTGCGGCCGTATTTTGCGGAGAAAGGCTGGACCCTGCTGGTGCAGGGGGGAGAATTGACCCGCTCCGCCATGCTGCGGACGTTCCGGGAGGATGTGGATTCGGTGCTCTTCGGCACCGACAGCTTCTGGACCGGAGTCGATGTTCCGGGCGAGGCATTGAGCAACGTGATCGTCACCAAACTGCCGTTCCCTTCGCCGGGGCATCCGGTGGTGGCGGCGCGGGGCGAGCGGATCGAAGCGGGCGGCGGCAGTTCCTTCCGGGACTATTCGCTGCCGTCGGCGGTGTTGAAATTCCGGCAGGGAACGGGGCGGCTGATCCGGGGACGGCAGGACCGCGGGATCATCGTGATTCTCGACCGCCGGGTGATATCGAAGGGATATGGGCGCAGTTTTCTCGATTCGCTGCCCTATCCGCTGGTGTTTGACGGAGAAACGGATAACCGGGCGGAGACGTTCCGCCGCAACTCAAGGAGATGATATGAAAAAACGTTTGCGCAAGAAACTGCGTATCGGCGAGTTCCGGGAGCTGTCCTTCCTGCTGAAGGGCAAGCTGGCGGAGATGGACGAGGCGACCGAAAACGCCTTCTTCGAAAAGTTCTTCACCCTGGCCGAGGACTGCTGTCTGGCGCTGGAAGGCACCTTCTGCGCCGGTGAGTTCGATCTGGAGGTGATCACCGGTCAGATCGGATTGCAGAACGAAGCCCGGCGGGAAGCGTTCCTCGAAGGCGTCAAGGCGCTTCCGGAAATCACCGAATTCGACGCTACTGAACTGGCCTGAGCCTGACGGTTCATGCCATACCGGTCGGTACGCTCTGCGTATCGGCCGGTCATTTTTCCGGGTAATCGGGGCCGGTTCCGCCGCGCTGCAGGAGAATCCCGAGCACCAGACACAACCCGAGCAAATACGGATAGAAGAGGTACTTCAGAATTTCCATCGGAGTGACCGCCATGCCGGCCAGTCCCACCGCCGCCAGCACCTGCGCGCCGTAGGGGAGCAGGCCCTGAACCACGCAGCTGGCCGTGTCGAGAATCCCCGCCGTGCGGGCCGGGCGGAGGCCGTAACGGTTCGAAATTTCCCGGGCGATCGGTCCGGTGATGACGATCGCCACGGTGTTGTTGGCGGTAAAGACGTTGACCACCGCGGTCAAGGCGGCGATGCCGAGTTCACCGCCGCGCCGCCCCCGGATGGGTTTTTCAATCACCCGGAGCAGATAGTCGATGCCGCCGTTGTAACGGATCACCTTCAGGAGACCGCCCGCCAGCAGTGCCACGATCAACGTTTCCGACATCGACAGCGCCCCCTGTCCGGCGGCGTTGAGAAACCCCCAGAAATCGAAGGCGCCGAAGCCCAGCCCGATGGCGCCGGCCAGCACGGTTCCGGCCACCAGCGCGGCCATGACGTTGCAGTGTGCCAGCGCCATGCCCAGTACTGCGATGTACGGCAGCACCAGCGGCACCGCGCGCCATTCAAACGGCGCCGCGTCCGCCGTGACGCCTTTTTCTGAACCGCCTCCGATGATCAGGTACAGGGCCATTGCCAGCAGGGCCGCCGGGATCGCGATGCGCAAATTTGCGTAGAATTTTTCGTGCATTTCCACATTCTGCGTGCGGGTGGCGGCAATGGTCGTATCGGAAATCATGGAGAGATTGTCGCCGAACATTGCGCCGCCGACCACCGCTCCGAGACTGTATCCGGGCGGCAGCCCGAGACTGCCGGTCATACCGACGGCGATCGGCGCGAGCGCCAGCACGGTGCCCACCGAGGTCCCCATGGCCAGCGAAATGAAACAACCCACCAGAAACAGTCCGAACGGCAGCAGCCCCGGCGGGATCAGGTTCATGGCCAGCCGGACGGTCGCGTCGACCGCGCCCATGTCGCGGGCGGTCCGGGCGAACGCTCCGGCGAGAATGAAGATCAGACACATGGTCATGATGTCCACATGGCCCATGCCGCGGGCGAAGAGCTCCACTTTGCTGTGCAGCGAGGCCCCGCGGTTGAGGAAGAGCGCAGCCACCGAGGCGGCGAGAAACGCCACCGGCATCGGCACCTTGTAGAAATCCCCCACGATGAGCGAGGAACCGAAATAGAACGCCAGAAAGACGAAAAACGGAATCAGCGCCCGCGCGCTCGCGGGGCGGGAACCGGCACCATCCGGGATGTCCATGGTGAATAACCTTCTGTTTTTGAAACGTGAAATAAGAAAAAAATAGCATCGGAATGATGTTTTTCCATACGGAAACAAGAAAAAATTTCGGAACCGGTTTGCTTTTTTTTCGGGAAGCGGGTATTTTCCCGGTAAAACGCCTGTCAGGCAGAAAGGAGTCGGAAAAATGAAAAAAATCATGTGGGTGTTTGCCTTGACGGCCGGATTGATGATGGGACTTGCCGCCGAAACGCCGAAGGGATGGGGGACGGATTTTGCCGCGGCGAAGAAGACCGCGACAGAGAAGAAACGTCCGGTGTTGTTGCTTTTTACCGGTTCGGACTGGTGTCCATATTGCATTCAGCTGGAGCGGAACGTTCTGTCCAAGAAGGCGTTTCAGAAATTCGCCACGGAGAAGCTGGTTCTGGTTTTCCTCGATTTTCCCCGGCGGACGCAGCTCCCGTCGGAGCAGCGCAAGGCGAATGAAACACTGGCCTCCCAGTATCGGATCGAGGGATTTCCGACCGTCGTGCTGACGGATGCGGCCGGCAAGGAATTCAAGCGGCTCGGTTACAGTCCGAGTTTTATGAAGGAGCTGGAGGAAGCGGTGGAGGCCTGGGAAAAGAAGGCCGCCGCCGACAAGCCTGCCGGCGCTGAGGCGGCGACCCCCGCTGTAAAATGACGTATGTCCGGAAACTGCTGTCGCTGTTGCTGCTGCTGACGCCCGTTTTTTGGAGCGGCGCGGCGGAGGGGCAGCCGTTTCAATGGCGGGCCGATGTCCGGGAAGGCCGCCTGATCGTTGCGGTGGAGGTGGCGGACGCCTGTTATTTGTATGCTTCCGGAACCAGTGTGTCGGCGAAAGCCGCCGGGACGATGGTATCACCCTGGCTTGAACCGGCGGCAACGGAAAAATTTGACGAATTTTTCGGTCGGCCGGAGCGAATCTACGGGGCCGGACGCCACGAATGGAGTGCGGCGGTTGATCCTGACGCCGCACCGTTTTCCGTGACGGTGGAATATCAGGGCTGTCGCGGGAAATCGGCGGCCGGACCGGCGGTATGTTTCATGCCGGAAACGCTGCATCTGACGGTGGACGCGGCGGGAAATGCGGCGACGGCGGAGTCCGCCGGGCCCACCGCGGAAGAGGTCGCCGGAGAAGCGACGGCCGGGGCGGCCGGGATCGGTTCTTTCCGGATCGTCGGACGAACCGAGGGCCTCTTGAGTATACCGGAGTTCATCGCTTTTCTACAAAATGAATCGGCGGCGTCAGACGGGAGGGGCGGCGACTGGGCCGGAGGAAGTTTCTGGGCCATGCTGCTGCTGGCGTTGCTCGGCGGCCTCGGTTTGAATCTGACGCCCTGCGTATTGCCGATGATTCCGATCAACCTTGCCATTATCGGCGCGGACGGTGCGAACTGGCGTACCGGTGCATGGCGCGCTTCCGTATACGGGGCGGGGATGGCGGTGGCCTACGGGGTGCTCGGCGCGGCGGCGGTGCTGACCGGAGCCCGGTTCGGGACGCTGAATTCTTCGGCGTGGTTCAACTGGGCGATCGCCGCGGTGTTTGTGGCGCTGGCGCTGGCGATGTTCGGGGTGTTTCAGCTGGATTTTTCCCGCTGGTCGGCCAGGATCGACCCGACGCGGATGAACTGGGGACGGGCGGCGACGTCGTTTCTGCTCGGCGTGGTTGCCGCGCTGCTGGCGGGCGCCTGCGTGGCGCCGGTGTTGATCGCGGTGATCGTCTTTGCCGCCAACTGGTATGCGGCGGGAAATTTCACCGGTCTGCTGCTGCCGTTCGTGCTGGGGATCGGGATGGCGCTGCCGTGGCCTTTCGCGGGCGCAGGGATGGCCGTGCTGCCGAAACCGGGACAATGGATGGAGCGGATCAAGGCGGTGTTCGGTATCGTCATCCTGCTGGCGGCGGGCTATTACGGCTATCTGGGGTGGACTTTGCTGCCCGGCCGGTTTGAGGCTGCCCGGGAACTGGACAAGGTGAAAAACGCCTTGACTCGGAGCGCCGCGGAACAGCGGCCGGTCTTCATTGATTTCTGGGCCTCCTGGTGCAAAAACTGTCGGGAAATGGAGCGGCAGGTTCTGAGCGATCCCGGGGTCCGGCGGGAGCTGGAGCGCTTCATCGTGGTCAAGTTTCAGGCGGAAAAGCTGAGCGATCCGGTCATCCGGGCATTTCTGGATCGATTCGGATTCAACGGGCTTCCCGCGTTTGCCGTTATTGAACCGGAGTCGGATGAAAAGACGCGATGACGGTTCTCAGGAGAACTTCCGGCGAAATTGGTGTCTTTAATCTCCGCAATGATTTCATGAAAAAAGCCGTCCCGGTGGAACCGGGGCGGCTTTTCATCATCGCATCGGTGCGGATTATTTGCGCCGGATGCCCAGGGCGTCGGTCACCTGAATGTATTTATCCCGGTCCGTGCGGGCCAGATAGGCGATGAGCCGTTTCCGGCGGCTGACCATGGCCAGCAGACCGCGCCGGGTGCTGTGGTCCTTTTTGTTGCTGCGCAGGTGTTCGGTCAGTTCCTTGATCCGCGCGGTGAGAACGGCGATCTGCACTTCCGGAGAGCCGGTATCGCCTTCCTTGCGGGCGTATTCGTTGATGATGGCGGTTTTCTGCGTTTTGTCCATGATGGAATTTCCTTTTGTTTCGCGTCGGACCGCCTTTCGCTCCCCGGACCGGGAACGACACCGTCCGACCGTTTTTGATGAAATTCAATTCCGCAATTGCGGATTCGATTTCATTAAAATAGCGGTGTATATGGAAATTTGCAAGTGGAAGCGGAGATTTTTCCGGTTTTTTCCGGTTCGCGGTTGAAAATGCGCCGGTCCGGTTTCATACTATACAGGTAACACACATACAGGAAAAGGAGCGGGAGACGCGCATGGGATATTTCAGGATGGCATCGCTGCTGCTGCTGGCAGCCGCCGCATCGGTCGGCGGGGCGACGCTGGAGACGTTGCTGGACGAGAATGGCAAACCGTACCGCTATGCGGGGCGGCTGGATGCGGGGCCGGTCCGGATCCCGGTATCGTACCAGCCGAAGGCCGGTGAGCTGCGCGGGGTGTGGATCGCCACGGTGGAAAACATCGATTTCGGAACGCATGCCGACGCCGCGTCGTTTCAGCAGGATTTCCGGAAGATTCTCAATGCCCTGGCCGGGAAGAATTTCAATGCTGTCTTCTTTCAGATTCGGCCCAATAACGATGCATTCTACCCCTCTCGTCTCAATCCCTGGTCCCGCTGGCTGACGGGGCAGGAGGGGAAGCGTATTCCGGGATTCGACCCACTGAAATTCATGATCGAGGAGACCCGGCGGCGGGGGATGGAGTTTCACGCCTGGCTCAACCCCTACCGGGTAATCGGCAAAACCAAATTGAGCAAACGCGCTTATCTGGCCACTCTGGCACCGGAGAATTTCGCCCGTCGTCATCCGGGGCTGGTTCTGGAGGCGCCGCTTTCGGGCGGGCAGCGGCTGCTGTTTCTGGATCCCGGTCGTCCGGAAGTCATCCGGCATGTGATTGCGACGGTATCGGAAATCGCCCGGAACTACGACATCGACGCCATTCATTTCGACGACTATTTCTACCCGTATTCCGATTTCGGCAACATCGATGCGGCGACGTTTCAACAGTACAATCCGCGGAAGCTTTCGCTGGCCGACTGGCGACGGGCCAACGTGACGCGGCTGGTCTCCGGGGTGCACGAGGAGCTGGCGGCGGTCAGCCGCCGGAAAGGCCGGAAGATCCGGTTCGGCATCAGTCCCTTCGGTATCTGGGCCAACCGGAAAAGCCATCCGGAAGGTTCGCTCACGGCCGGGAAACAGTCCTATTTCGCCCAGTTCGCCGATACCCGCGGGTGGGTGCGGAACCGCTATGTCGATTACATCGCGCCGCAGATTTACTGGCCCTTCGGACATGAGGTCGCCGCCTACGCCGCATTGGCCGACTGGTGGGCGGAACAGGTTCGCGGGACCGGCGTGGCGCTCTACATCGGTACGGGCGTCTACCAGCTGGGGCGGGGCAAAATCTGGCAGAATCCGAATGAAATCGTCCATCAGCTGCGGTACAACACGAAGCATCCGGAGATCGACGGCACGATTTTCTTCAGCTGCCGCTCGGTGCTGAATCCGTCGAATGCGGTCATGCGCGAAGGACTCGAACGGGTGTTCCGCAACTGCTGGAGCCGATCGGCGTCCGCCGTGCCGATGCAGAAAGTGTATCCGCGTTTTCGCTGATCCTGCCGCGCCGGAGACCGTTTCCGCGTGCGGGGGGCGGGGCCGCCCATGGACCGGCGGTCAATTTCTTGAAAAAAATCCCCGGAATCCTTTTTCGGATTCCGGGGAAAGCGGTTGTTGTTTCCGCTGTTGCGGACCGGAGTTCCTCCGGTTATTTTTTCCTGCCGCTGCGGATGGCCGCCTGAGCCGCCGCCAGACGCGCGATCGGCACCCGGTACGGGCTGCAGGAAACGTAGCTCAGGCCGATCCGGTGGCAGAAGTCGATGGTCTTCGGTTCGCCGCCGTGTTCGCCGCAGATGCCCAGTTTGATGTCCCTGCGGGTGGACCGGCCGCGTTCGACCGCGATCTTCACCAGTTCGCCCACGCCGTCCTGGTCCAGCACCTGGAAGGGATCGTAATCATAGATACCGTCCCGGACGTATTCTCCCAGGAAGCGGCCCGCGTCGTCCCGCGAAAAACCGCAACCCATCTGCGTGAGATCGTTGGTGCCGAAGGAGAAGAATTCGGCTTCCCGGGCGACTTCGTGGGCGGTGACGGCCGCCCGCGGAACTTCGATCATCGTACCGATCCTGACCGTGAGCCGGACTTTCCGTTCCGCTTCGACCTCGGTAATGACCTGCCGGACGATCGCTTTCTGCATGGCCAGTTCCTTGACGTTGCCGACCAGCGGGATCATGATTTCCGGCTGTGAACCTTTTACTTCGCAGGCGGCTTCCGCCACGGCGCGCGCCTGCATGGCGGTTACTTCCGGATAGGTGATGCCGAGGCGGCAGCCGCGATGGCCGAGCATCGGATTGACTTCGTGGAGGCTTTCCACGACCTTTTTCACTTCCGCTTCGGAGCAGCCGATGGTGGCGGCCATTTCCTTCTGGCCCTTTTTGTCCTGCGGCAGGAATTCATGCAGCGGCGGATCCAGGAAACGGATCGTGCAGGGCCGTCCCTTGAGCGCCTTGAACATTTCGATGAAATCCTGTCGCTGTAGCGGCAGCAGGCCGGCGAGCGCCTGTTCGTACTGGTCGATCGCCGTCTTTTCGCGTTCGGAAACCTGTTTTTTCAGTTCGTCGAGCGCTTCGATATTGTGCCGGCGTTTCAATTTCCGGACGGTGTCCGCCACCAGAATCAACCGCCGGAACGCCACGATCCGGTCGCCGTCGAAGAACATGTGGTCCGTCCGGCACAGCCCGATGCCTTCCGCGCCGAATTTCACCGCGACCGCGGTGTCGTGCGGGGTATCGGCGTTGGTGCGGATGCCCAGTTTGCGGTATTTGTCGGCCAGCTTCATGATGGCGCCGAACGGCCCGGTCAGTTCGGGATCGACCGTGGCGATTTCTCCGGCGTAGACCGCGCCGGTGGAGCCGTTGAGCGAGATGAAGTCGCCTTCCCGGACGGTTTTTCCGTTGACGGTGAACTTTTTGGCCTTGTAGTCGATGGCGACGTCGCCGCAGCCGGCGACACAGCATTTGCCCATGCCGCGCGCCACGACCGCCGCATGCGAGGTCATGCCGCCGCGCGCGGTCAGGATTCCGGCCGCAACGTGCATGCCGCCGATATCTTCGGGACTGGTTTCAATGCGGCAGAGAATCACCTGGCGCCCCATGTCCGCCCACTGTTCCGCATCCTCGGCCGAAAAAACCACCTGGCCGGTGGCCGCGCCGGGAGAGGCGGGCAGGCCGACCGCGAGTTTTTCCGCCGCGGCCTCCGCCGACTTGACGAAGACCGGATGCAGCAGCTGATCCAGCTGGGCGGGTTCCACGCGCATGACGGCGGTTTTGTCATCGATCAGTTTTTCCGCAACCAGATCGGAGGCGATGCGCACGGCGGCGGCGGCGGTCCGTTTGCCGTTGCGGGTCTGGAGCATGTAGAGTTTGCCGTTTTCGATGGTGAACTCCAGATCCTGCATGTCCCGGTAAT
>CASFXO010000330.1 GCA_949298665.1 uncultured Lentisphaeria bacterium | reverse complement strand
CGCGGGGTTGGGGCGGGGGGGGATTGAGGGGGGGGGGGGCGGGTGTTTAGGGCTGTTCCCCCACCGGGGGTGGGGGGGGTGGTCCCCCCCGCCGACCGGTCCGGCGGCCGCATTCCGGCCGGAATAATGACGGAGAACTTGCTCCAACAGGTCGGAGGAGAGTTGTGAAAAATACGGAAAATCTCTTGAAACGGCAGAACATCTGGTTGAAACTGCTTCAGGCGACGGATGTGATCCGGGAACTGCACCATCGGGAAGGACGTATGGAGCGCGCGCCTTTGCAGACGACGATTGCAGAGGCGAAGATCATGCATTATGTGGTGTTTCATCCCTGCGGGTGTTCGGTCAAGGAAATCGCGGAGTGGCTCGGCACCACGCCGGGCGCGGTTTCCCAGATCATCGGCAAAATGGTCGACCGGGGGCCGCTGGTCCGCGTTCCCGATGAACGGGATCGCCGGTCGGTGCGAATCACCCTTTCGCCTGTCGGCATGGACCGGCACAAACGGATTTGCATGTCTTTCGAGCATTTGATGGCGAAGTTGTTGAAAGGGGTGCCGGAGGAAAAAGTGGCCGTTTTCGAAGAGGTTCTCGACCATTTGATTCAAGCGAAGGATGAAATTCCCGATCAGGGAGGGCTTGAGCCGTGAGGCGGGGCTGGCGGGTGCTGCCGGTTCTGGCCGGGAGCGTGCTGGCGCTGCCTCTGATCGCCGCCCGTCCGGCGACCGGCGGAACGCCGGTGGTGGGGGTGGAGAAGGCGGTCGAGAAGGAGGATTTCGAGACCCGTCATTATACCGGGCAGGTGGTGTCGAAATCCACCGTGAATATTGTCGCCAGGGTTTCCGGAGAAATTCTTCAGATCGGCTTTCATGACGGCGAGGTGGTGCGGGAAGGGCAGATGCTTTACCGGCTGGATCCGGTGCAGTATGAGGCCGCGGTGAAAGGGGCGCAGGCGAACATCGAAAAATGCAGGGCCGAGCTCGCGTATGCCCGGAGCAATTTCGAGAGAATCAATCTGCTGCATCAGCAGGATGTTTCCAGTCTGGATGCGCTGGAAAACTGCCGGGCGACCCTGGGGGCGGCGCAGGCGGCTCTGCTGGCCGCCGAAGCGGAACTGATCCGGACTCAGGATGATCTGAAGAACACGGTGATTACCGCGCCCCAGGGCGGACTGGTCGGCGTGACCGCATTGACGCGCGGGAATTACGTGACTCCGAATTCCGGAACGCTGCTCACGATCATTCAGGTGCAGCCGATCCGGGTCCGCTTTTCGGTCAGCACGGCGGATCTGCTGGCCATGTTCGGCAGCCATCAGGAACTGATGCAGAACGGCAGCGTCGAGGTGAAACTGCCCGACGGCAGTGTCTTCGCGGAGAAAGGCGAGATTGAACTGCTGAATAATGAGGTGAATCCCAGAACCGACGCCATTCAGATTTATGCGACTTTTCCCAACCGGGAACGGAAATTGCTGACGGGGACCACCTTGTCGGTGAAACTCTCCTGCAGAAACGGAAAACGACTGCCGGCGGTTTCGCCGTCTGCGCTTTTGTATGACGCCGAAGGTTCATATGTTTATGTGGTCGACTCCGCCAACCGGGTGGAAAAGCGCCACGTGGTGCCCGGCAACGCCACGCCGGAACTGCAGCTGATCCGGGAGGGGCTGGCTCCCGGAGAAACCGTGATTACCCGGGGAACGCACAAGGTGGTGCCGGGAATGACAGTCGAACCGAGCGCGGAACCGCAGAGGTGAGCCATGTTCTCCGATGTTTTCATAGAACGGCCCCGGCTGGCGATGGTGGTCAGTCTGGTGCTGGCCTTGACGGGAGGGATTGCGCTCTTTCTGCTTCCCGTCGCCGAATATCCCGAGATCGCGCCGCCGACGCTGCGCGTTTCAACCACCTATCCCGGGGCGAGCGCCGAGGTGATCGCGCAGACGGTTGCCATGCCGATCGAAGACGAGATCAACGGGGTGGATGATCTGCTCTATTTTTCTTCGACCAGCGACAATTCCGGCAATTATTCCTGCTGGGTCACGTTTCAGAGCGGGACGGATACGGACATCGCGATGGTCAATCTGCAGAACGCGGTCAACCGCGCGGAGGTGAATCTGCCTTCCGATGTGACCAAAAACGGGATCTCGGTGGAAAAACGCGACAACGACCTGCTGGCCATGTTCGCCTTTCTGACCGACGGTTCCCGGATGAGCCTGATGGAACTGAACAACTACGTCGATGCCAACATCAAGGATGCCGTCAGCCGGATCGACGGCGTCTCCTCCGCGGAAATCATGGCCTCGCGGGAATATTCCATGCGCATCTGGCTGGATCCGCTGCGGATGTCCGGGCTGGGCATCTCCACCGCGGATATTGTTTCCGTGGTGGAGTCTCAGAACATTCAGGCCGCGGCCGGGGCGATCGGCACCGAACACTCCAACCGGTACATCAGTTACAAGCTCAACGTCAAGGGGCGGCTGGTCACCCCCGGGGAATTCGGCGACATCATCGTCCGGCACGATTCGGACGGCAGCATCGTCCGGCTGCGGGATGTGGCCAGGGTGGAGATCGGCGCCAGTTCCTATGCCGGCCAGAGCCGTTTCAACGGCCGGGAATCCGTGGGACTCGGCGTGTACCGCGCTCCGGACGCCAACGCCCTCGCCACCGTCAACAGGATCATAGCCGAACTGGCCAGATGGGAAAAGCTGCTGCCGGAAGGAGTCCACTACACCATCGCGTACGACCCGACGGAATTCATCAAGGTGTCCATGCGGGAAATTGTGGTCACGCTGGTCACGGCGCTGCTGCTGGTGGTGCTGATCACCTGGCTGTTTCTGCAGGACTGGCGGGCGACCCTGATTCCGTCCATCGCGATTCCGGTGGCACTGCTCGGCACGTTTCCTTTTCTTTATGCTCTGGACTACAGTATCAATGTGCTGACCATGTTCGGGCTGATTCTGGTGGTCGGTTCCCTGTGCGATGATGCCATCGTGGTGGTGGAGAACTGCCAGGCCCTGATGGAACGCGAGGGGCTTTCTCCGAAGGCAGCCGCACTCAAATGCATGCGTCAGATTACCGGGGCCATCATCGCCACCACTTTGGTGACGGTGGCCTGTTATGTGCCGCTGGCGTTTTACGGCGGAATGGTCGGCAATATCTACATGCAGTTTGCCGTATCCATGTGCATAGCGCTTTGTCTTTCGACGGTGGTTGCGATGACGCTGAGTCCTGCGTTGTGTTCGCTGCTGCTTCGGCGGCCGGACGGGCGGACTCCGGTCGTGTTCCGCCCTTTTAACCGGCTGCTGGACGCAAGCCGGAAGGGCTATTCGTTCGGGGTCGGTTTTCTGGTACGCCGGACGGTGCTGACGCTGGTGCTGCTCGCCGGGGTCTGCGGGGCGGTCTGGTGGCTGTTCGGGAAGATCGACAGTTCATTCCTGCCGCAGGAAGACAAAGGGGAGATCATGTGCGACATTGAGCTGCCGCGCGGCGCGTCGATTGTGCGGACGGATGCCGTGCTGGAGGAGTTTCTGGAAAAGATTTCCGGCATTGCCGGCATCCGTTCCTCCATGATCATTTCCGGGAAGAGCGTGATGTCCGGCACCGGCGAGAACGTGGCCAGATGCATTCTGCGGCTGACGCCGTGGGATCAGCGCAAAACGCCGGAACTGCAGCTGGAGCCGATCATCGCGCAGATTCAGGAAAGAACCAGAACCATTTCGGACGCCGCCATAACGGTGTTCACCCCTCCCGCCATCATGGGGCTGGGGGCCACCGGGGGCGCCAACTTCAATCTCTGCGGGATCGGCGATGTTGATCCGGTGGCGCTTTCCGGGATTGCCAGGGATTTCGCGATGACGCTGTCCGCCAGTCCGGAGACCCGTTACGCCATGACCTCCTACAATGCCGATATGCCGCAGCTTTTTCTGGACATCGACCGGGAGAAGGCGGAGACGCTCGGCGTGGCGACATCCACTGTCTTCTCGACACTGCAAAGCAAACTTGCTTCCTTCTACATCAACGACTTCACGTTCATGGGGCGCAACTACGAAGTGAAGATGCAGTCGACGCCCGCGCACCGGGCCACCCTGGACAATATCCGTGAAATCCAGGTGCCGAACGACGCCGGCGAGATGGTGCCTTTGAGTTCCATCGGTACGCTGCGTTATATGATCGGGCCGAATCAGATCACCCGGTTCAACAAGATGACCAGCGCGGAAATGAATGCCCAGGCCGCTCCGGGAGTCAGTTCGCAGCGTCTTTTCGAGCTGGTGGAGGCGACGGCGCTGCCGGAGAACTTCCACGTCGAGTGGACCGGGTTGAGTTATCAGGAAAAGCAGAATCACGGGCAGATCGTTTTTCTGATGATTCTGGCATTGCTGTTCGCCTATCTGTTTCTGGTGGCGCAGTACGAGAGCTGGACCATTCCGGTGCCGGTGATGTTCGCCGTCGCCTTTGCGGTGCTCGGGGCGCTGATCGGATTGTGGCTGACCGGTGAAACGCTGAGCATTTACGCGCAGCTCGGGCTGGTGATGCTGATCGGGCTGGCGGCGAAGAACGCCATTCTGATGGTGGAATTCTCCAAGCAGGAGCGGGAGAGCGGGAAGAGCATATTCGAAGCGGCCATGAACGGCGCCAACCTGCGTTACCGGGCGGTGCTGATGACGGCGTGGAGTTTTCTTTTCGGCGTATTTCCGCTGGTGGTGGCCAGTGGCGCGGGATCGGGGAGTCGGCGGGCGATCGGCATTACCACGTTTTCCGGCATGGTGATGGCCACACTGATCGGGATTGTCTTCACGCCGGCGCTCTATGCCGCCTTTCAGCGCATCCGCGAATATCTGAAACGCCGCCTGAGATGGAAAAACGGATAAAAACCGTACCCGGAACTGGTTTTTCGGAAAACATCCGTTATATTAAAAAGCTGAATTTATTTCAGCGGCGGATTGTTTATGAAGACCTCCAATCTGTATACGACCGCGCCGGTCCGGCAGGTCATGTTCAAAACGGCTCTGGCCATGATTCCCGGCACGCTGGCCATGTCGGGCTACAATATCGCCGACACATGGTTCGTCGGCCGGCTGCCGGGCGCGGAGCCGCTGGCCGCCATGGGATTCACCTTTCCGGTAATCATGCTGGTCGGCTGTGTGTTCCGGGGACTGGCGATCGGGGTGATGACCACGACGGCGCAGGCGCTGGGGGCGGGACGCCATGATCGCGCCGCCCGGCTGACTTCCACGGGATTGTTCGTCATTGCGCTTTTTTCGGTGGCGCTCGCGGTTCTGGGCATGATCGGCTCCCGGTGGTTGTTTGAGCTGTGCGGCGCGGAAGGGGAGACGCTGGAGCTGGTGACGGGCTATATGCGGATCTGGTTTTTCGGCTGTATGACCGCTTCGCTCGCCATGACCGGCAACGACCTGCTGGTGGCGCTGGGCGCGTCGAAAATGGCCAGTTTCGCGATGATCGCCGGGATGGTGGTCAACGTGGTGCTGGACCCGATTTTCATTTTCGGATGGTGCGGGTTGCCGGCGACCGGCATCCGGGGGGCGGCGCTGGCGACGGTGCTTTCCCAGTGTTTCAGTACGGTGCTGGTGTTGACGCTGCTGGCGCGGCGATACCGGTTGCTCCGGTTTGAACGGATCCCGTGGCGTGCGGGCTGGAGCGCGGCGCGGCTGATCGTCTGGTTCGGCATTCCGGCGACGCTGGGAATGCTGATGATTCCGCTCGGGACCGGTATCGTTACGCGGATCACCGCGGAATTCGGCGATGCGGCGGTCGCGGCGACGGCGGCGGCGGGACGGGTCGAAATGATCGCCTTTGTGGTGCCGATGTCGGTCGGAATCGCGTTGACGCCGTTCATCGGCCAGAATTACGGAGCGAAGTTGTATTCCCGGATCCGGGAGGGACAGCGTTTCGTCATGCGTTTCGCCACGTTCTTTCTGCTGGCGTCGGCGCTGGTGGCGACGGTGTTCAGTCGGCCGATTGCGGTTTTTTTCAGCGTGGATCCGGAGGTGCAGCGGATCATGGCGCAATATCTGCGGATCGTTGCCTGGGGGCTGTGGGGAGTGGAAGTCCACCGGTTTGCGGGATTCATCTACACCGGCTGCGGTCGTCCGGCGGTTTCGGGCTGGCTCAATGCGTTGCGTATCGGCGGGCTGCTGATTCCGTTTTCGCTTCTGGCCTACTGGTTCCGGTCGCTGGAAGGGCTGTTCTTCGCCCGGCTGGCGGCGGATGTGCTGGCGGCGCTGATCGGCTGGCGGCTGGCCAGCGGCATGACCCGGCGGCTGCTTCAGCGTGATGCGGCCGGACCGGCGCAGTGATGCAGTTCGTAGAGCATCCGATAATATCCGTTTCGCGCCAGCAGCTCCGCGTGGCTGCCGGATTCCACGATCCGTCCGCGCTGCATGCAGCAGATGAAATCGACGTCCCGCACCGTGGAAAGGCGGTGGGCGATGATGATGGTCGTGCGTCCGGCGCAGAGGCGTTTCAGGGCCTCCTGGACCATCGCTTCGGATTCGTTGTCCAGAGCGCTGGTGGCCTCGTCGAAAATCAGAATGCGCGGATTTTTCAGGAACACCCGGGCCAGTGAAATCCGCTGCCGCTGCCCGCCGGAAAGTTTCACCCCCTGTTCGCCGACCTGGGCGTCGAAGCCGTCCGGGAGCGACTCGATGAAATCCAGAATGTTGGCGTGGCGCGCGGCTTCGATCAAATCCCGGTCGTCGGCGTCGGGGCGGCCGAAGCGGATGTTTTCCCGGATCGTCGCGTCGAAGAGAAACGGCGTCTGGCGCACCACGCCGATCTGTTCGCGCAGCCACCGCTGCGGCAGGCGGCGCACGTCGATTCCGTCCAGCGTGACCGCGCCGGACGAGACGTCGTAAAAACGGGGAATCAGAGCCGCCAGCGTGGTTTTGCCCGCGCCGGATTCGCCGACCAGCGCGACGGACCGGCCGGCGGGGATGCGCAGGGAAATATCCGTCAGCACCGTTTCCGGCGGCGGCGCGTCCGGGGTTTCCGGCGGGTAGTGGAAGCAGACATGGTCGAAGTCGACGGCGCCGTTCAGTCCGACCGGGCGGACGGGGGCGTCGGCGTCGCGGACTTCCGGCGTTTCGTCCAGCACCTCCGTAAAGCGTTCGAACGCGGTGGCGCCCTGCTGGAACTGTTCCACGAAGCTGACCATCCGGAAGATCGGCATGGTGAAATAACGCGCGTACATCGTGAACACCAGAATTTCCGGCAGTTCCGCCCGGCCGTAATACATCAGTACCGCTCCCGCCGCGATGAACAGCAGCGAATATCCCTGCACCAGAAACATCATGCCCGCGTGAAAACCGGCCATGACGCCGAAGACGTCTTCCCGCGCTTTGCGGAAATTGCCGTTGACTTCCCCGAAGCGCCGGATTTCCAGCTCCTCGTTGCAGAAGGATTTGACTTCCCGGATCCCCTGAATGGAATTTTCCACGCGGCTGTTGATGTCGGCGACCTTGCGGCGCACTTCACGGAAGCCCCGGTGCATCCGTCGCTGAAACACCATGCCCCAGAAGATCACCAGCGGCAGCGGCAGCAGCGAAATCACCGCGAGAAGCGGATTCAAATGAAACATCATCACCAGTGCGCCGCTCATGGTCAGGGCGGCGATCAACATGTCTTCCGGACAATGGTGGGCGATTTCGGCAATCTGGGTCAGGTCGTTGGCGATCCGGGACATGATGTGTCCGGTCTTGTTCCGGTCGAAATAGCTGAACGAGAGTTTCTGCAGATGGGCGAAGAGGTCCCGGCGCATGTCCGCCTCCATGCGCACCCCCAGCATGTGCCCCCAGCGGATGCCCGCGTATTCCGCGAGCGCGATGCACCC